>JBFGHG010000945.1:0-1097 GCA_041578395.1 Acidobacteriota bacterium | reverse complement strand
GACGCCTGGGCGACCTGCCTGCCGAGCTGGTTGGACTGGGGGTGCTGTATCTGCTGATCAACAGCTTCCTGACGGCCGCCGCCCTCGGTTCGGCGGCCGTCGACCCGCGCGGCTGCTCGATGCGGGAGTTCCTGCGGACGGGGGGCGAGTTCTTCGGCCGTTTCCTGCGCCTCGGCCTGCTCTCCCTGGCGGCCGTCGGCGCCGTCTGGCTGGTGCTGCTGGGGCCCCTGCAGTCATGGACCCGCGACCTGGCCGACGCGGCTGCGGTCGATCGCACCGCCCAGCTGTGGCGCTGGGCGGGTCTGGCCGCGGCCGGCCTGCTGCTGGGCTTCGTCAACCTGGTCTTCGATTACGCCAAGGCGATCACCGCCGCCTCGGACCGCTCCAGCGTCCTGCTCGCCTCGCTCTCGGCTCTCTTCTTCTGCATCACCTACCTGGTCCCGGCAACAGGTCTGTACGTCCTGTTGAGCGTGCTGGGCGTGGCGTGGATCCTGGCGGCGGTGTCCCTGGAGAGTCTGATCCCACAGGCGTCCGGCTGGGGCATCCTGACCGCTTTCCTGCTGCTGCAGCTCACCATGGTCGGCCGGCTGACGCTGCGCTTCTGGTTCTACACCGCCCAGCTGCGTTTCTACGTCCGCAACGAAGGCCTCTACCGTCCGGAAGAGGAAGAAGAAAAGGAAGAGCCGGTGGCGCCGGCGTCGCTGCCCGTGATTCAGGAATGAGATGGAGTGCGAACACTCCACGAAAAAAGGGGGACCCCGTTTGGGGCCCCCCGGGATTTCTCACGATGAGAAATCTGACGGGCGGGGCGTGTTTCGGGAGGTCATTGGGAACGATTAATAATCCACCCCGCCCGCCAAACTGTGTAGGGCCAGGGCCGGACCCTCGTTCAAATCGAGGGTCCGACCGCCCCCCGAATCAGCGCACCTTGATCCGGGTTCGCCTGGCCTTTTTCTCGACCGGGACCGGCAGCTCGACCTTCAGGATGCCGTCCTGAAAACGGGCCACCACCGACTCGGGCGCGATCTCGTAGGGCAGCGTCACCCGGCGGTAAAACTCGCCTGAGCTTCGCTCTACGCGGAAGTAATCCTCTTCCT
>JBFGHG010000944.1:0-1276 GCA_041578395.1 Acidobacteriota bacterium | reverse complement strand
GCCGGAAGCTTCGGACTTCTCCAGCCTTCAGCCATCACGAGAGCGGCCCTCGAGGGCGGGTCTCGCCCTCGGGGATTCCGGGCTGAGCCGTTGAGCCTGGACGGGAACCGGAGGGAGGAGCAAGATCTGGCTTACGCGTCCCGAGGGCCCAGCCGGTCCAGGATGATCTGCACCAGGGTAGCCGGGGGGGCGTCGATGTCGACGACCAGGGCAGACTCGGGCTCTTCCAGCGTTTCGAACTGGCTCTCCAGCAGCTGCGGCGGCATGAAGTGCCCGGAGCGTTCGTTCAGGCGCCGGCGGATCAGCTCCGGTTCGCCCTTCAGGAACACCCAGACCAATGCGCCCGAGTCTTCTGGTCGAGACAGGACCTCGCGGTAAGAGCTGCGCAGCGCTGAACAAGCCAGGACGGCCGGAGGGCGCCTGCCGCTCAGGGCCTCTTCAATGAGCCGGCGGAGCCTTTCGAGCCACGGGGAACGGTCGGCGTCGGTCAGGGGCTGGCGCGAGGCCATCTTGCGCTTGTTTTCCGCAGAATGGAAATCGTCCCCCTCCCAGAAATCCCAACCCAACCGCTCGGCCAGCAACCGTCCGACGGTGCTCTTGCCGGAGCCGCTCACCCCCATGCACACAATGACTCGGAGCGCCATCGATCATGCCCTTTTCCATGCCCCGTGCGCCGCGGGTCGGCGGAGCGGCTCGCGCCACCGCCAAGCCACGTCCCGGTCCCTTGCGTCAAGGCTGGTGCCGGTGAAACCACTCCAGGATGCAGGCCACCTTGGCGATCAGTTGGCTGGGCCTCCGGGCGATGCCGTGAGACGCACCCGGGATCCGGACCAGGGCGGTGTCCACCTGGCGCAGTTTCAGCGCCTGATAGTACTGTTCCGATTCTGAGATGGGAGTGCGGTAGTCGGCCTCGCCGGTCAGCACCATGGTGGGCGTCTTGACGTTGCCCACCAGCGAAAGGGGCGAGCGCTTCCAGTAGTGCTCCACCTGGTCCCAGGGAAAGCCGGGAAACCAATACTTGTAGAAAAAATTGTAGCTGTCGGAAGTGAGAACGAAGCTGGCCCAGTTGATGACCGGCTTGGCGGCCACGGCCGCGCGGAAGCGGTCGGTCTTGCCCACTGTCCAGGCAGTCAGGACACCGCCTCCACTGCCACCCGTGACGTAGAGCCGCTCCGGATCGACGTAACCGCGCTTCAACACGGCATCGATTCCCGAAATCAAATCGTCGTAGTCCTGTCCGGGATAGTTGTGGTAGAGCAGGTTCCCGAACTCCTCG
>JBFGHG010000943.1:0-1353 GCA_041578395.1 Acidobacteriota bacterium | reverse complement strand
CCAAGAAGAGTCCTGGTACGATCGCCTTGTATGCCACCATCCTGGCGTGCGCCCTCTTCTTCTTCCTGCTGGGCGTCTGGGTGGGTAGCCGACTCTCGGCGGGTTCGCCCGCCGCCGTCTCGCTGCCCGCCTCCACCGAGCCCGTCGAGGACCCGCGGTCGGAACTGGGCTTTTACGAGGAGCTGACCACCCCGCGGGACGAGCGGCCGGAAGAGGCGCGAGATCCGGCGGGGGAGCAATCAGAGCCCTCGCGGGCCGCTCCCCAGGTGGTGATCGAACCCGCCGTTGCCAAGCCTGCCTCCCGGCCTCCGGAGGAAAAACCGCCCGCCGTCGCGCCGCGGCAGGGGTCCACGGCCGAGCGGCTCGAGCGGTTCACCATCCAGGTGGGAGCCCACCGGACCGCGTCCGAGGCCCGGCAGATCGTGCTGCGGCTGCAGTCGAAGGGGTACGCGGCTGAGTTGATCGAACCGATCCCGTCCGATTCGGAGTTCTACCGGGTGTGGGTGGGCGCTTTCCCGACCCGGGAGGAGGCCGTCCGCCTGGAGCGGGAATTGAAAAAAGACGAGTTTCCGACCTACGTCAAGAAGGTCGACGCGTCCCGTTTCCCGAATTGAGGGGCCTGGAGGCAGCACCCGCACTCCTCGGCCGCGGCTGGCAGCGCGCCCGCCGCTGGCTGGGAGAGCCGGGCAGCTGGCGGCGCGGGCTGCTGGCGGGTGCGGCCGGCGGCGCCGCGCTGGCCCTTTCTTTCCCCTCGGCGGGGATCTTTCCGCTGGCCTGGGGAGCGCTGGCGCCGCTGCTCGTGTTCCTGCTCTCGAAGCCTTCCTGGCGTTCGGTCGCTGTGGCGCACCTGGCCTTCTGCCTCGCCTACTTCGGCGCCGTTCTCTACTGGATTCCCCGGGTAATGGCGGTCTACGGGCGCATGCCGGAGGGCCTGTCCCTGGCGGTCTTCGCGCTGATGCTGCTGACACTGTCCCTGTACCCGCTCCCCTTCACCCTGGCCACGCGCTGGCTGGCGGGACGGACGCCCCGTCTGGCCCTGGCCGCGGCCCCGGCCCTGTGGACGGGCGGTGAACTGTGGCGCAACTACTTCATCGTGGACGGCTTCCCCTGGGCCGCCCTGGGCTACAGCCAGCACCGCTACCTGTGGGTGGTGCAGGCGGCCGATCTGGTGGGGGTCTACGGACTTTCGTGGCTGCTGGCGGCCGCCAGTGCGGCGCTGGCGGCGTGGTGGGCGCTGGGCTGGCGGCAGCCGGCGCTGGCCGTCGCCTGCCTGCTGGCGCTGTGCAACCTTTACGGCGCCTACCGGTTGCATGGCTGGGAGCCGCCGGGCGAGTCCGCCCTGGAGGTGGCGCT
>JBFGHG010000942.1:0-1354 GCA_041578395.1 Acidobacteriota bacterium | reverse complement strand
CGCGGAAGGCTTGCACGAACTCTTCACGACCCCCTTCAGCGGCGGCTCGGACGAGGCGGGTGCCCGGCTTGGAAAGATGGCTGGGGTCGAGATCCACGCCAATGTCCTGGACGACCTGCTGCACAATCGCTACCTGCGCCCGACCCCCGGCTGGCTGGACGCCTTGCTGATGGCCGCATTGGCGGCAGCCGCCGTGGCTGCAGTGCTCTACGCGCGCCTGTGGCTGGCAGGCCTGCTCAGTATCGTGGCCGGGGCGGGCTATCTCTGGATCGCTCAACTGGTCTTCGCCCAGCGCCTGCAATTGCCGGTGGTGCCCGTCGTCCTGAGCTGGGCCGGGGCGCTGGGACTGAGCCTGAGCTACCAGTATTGGATCGTGGGGAGAGAGACGCGGGCCGTGAAGCAGACCTTTTCCCGCTTCGTTTCCCGCGACGTTTACCAGAGGTTGATCGACGACCCTCGGGCCGCCGAACTGGGAGGCCGCCGTACCGTGGTGACGGTGCTCTTCTCCGACCTGCGTGGATTCACCTCCATGTCGGAGGGCCGCCAGCCCGAGGAGATCGTCAGCCAGCTCAACGAGTACTTCTCGGCCATGGTGGAAATCGTGTTCGCACATCGGGGCACGGTGGACAAGTTCGTGGGCGACATGATCATGGCGCTCTTCAATACGCCCCTGTCCGATCCGAAGCACGCCGATCACGCCGTGCAGTGCGCCGTCCAGATGAACCGCAAGCTGCAGGAAATGAACCAGAAGTGGAAGGCCGAGGGCAAGCCGGAGCTGGCCCAGGGGATCGGGTTGAACAGCGGCGAGATGGTGGCCGGCGTAGTGGGCGCGGAAACGGTTCGCAGCTACACGGTGATCGGAGACAACGTCAACCTGGGCGCGCGCCTGGAGTCCCTCTGCAAACAATACAAAGCCGAGATCATCATCAGCGAGTTCACCCTCGCCCTGCTCCAGGAGGAATACCCCATGCAGGAGCTGGGAGACGTGCTGGTCAAGGGCAAGTCCAAGCCGATCAAGATTCACCAGGTGTTCTACCGGGAAGATGCCGTGTCGCTGCCCCCGCTGGAGCAAGCGGGAGTGATGGTCCAGACGCAAAAATAGGCCACGAGGTGTGAGGCCCGAGGCTCGATGCGTCGGGCCTGGGGCCGGGTGGAGCAGTCCGGATCCAGCAGCGCGGCTTGGCGCTTCTCCCCCCCGGCAACTCGTTCACAGCCTGCCGAGCCACCCCCGCAGCGTCGAGAAGAACTCGTCGGCGACCGCCTCCTCCAACCACGGGTAGTGGCCGCATGGCTCCCATTCCCGGCATTCGAGCTGCGGCAGATAGGGCTCGAGGCTGGACCGGATCAGCCGGCG
>JBFGHG010000941.1:0-1368 GCA_041578395.1 Acidobacteriota bacterium | reverse complement strand
TCATGGCTTGTTGCGACGACAAAGAAACGTGCACCCACCAGCCGCCGGCCGAGGTGACCGTCAGCGGCATCCCGTCCACCGTTCCCAAGGGGATCGCCGACCTGTGCAGCGCCCGCCTGCGGGAAGCGATAGAAGAGCTGGTCGAGCTGGCCGGTCCGCACGAGCTGAATATCCGGGTGGGAAACTCGGGGGAGGCGGCCCAACCGCCCCGTCCCCGCTCGGAGTCCGCCGGCGCATCGGCACCGCCGGGCGACGAAGAGTTGAGCGTCGAGGAGCGGGCCAAACAGTACGAGTCCAGGGCGCCTTTCTACGACTTCGAGTTCCTGGTGGTGCCCGACGACCTGCGCGAGAGCCTGCTCTCGTCGATGGACCTGGTGCGGCTGGAGGACCAGGTGTTCGGCCGCTGGAACCTGAAGTCGATCGAGCCCTTCCCGCGCACCGCTCTGAACCTGCACGGCCCTCCGGGTACCGGCAAGACACTGGCGGCCCACGCCATGGCCAGCTACATCGGCCGGCCCATCCTGATGGCCAGCTACGGGCAGATCGAGAGCAAGTACGTGGGAGACGGCTCCAAGAACGTGCAGGCGGTCTTCTTCGCGGCTGAACGCGACGAGGCCGTGCTCTTCATCGACGAGGCGGACTCGCTGCTCTCGCGGCGCCTGACCAACGTCAATCAGGGGGCCGAGCAGGCCATCAACTCCATGCGCAGCCAGCTGCTGGTCTGCCTGGAGCAGTTCAAGGGGATCGTCATTTTCTCCACCAACCTGGTGCAGAACTACGACCGGGCCTTCGAGACGCGGGTGCGCAACCTCTACTTTCCCCTGCCGGACCGGCAGGCGCGTCTCGAGATCTGGAAGCGGCACCTGCCGCGCGAGCTGCCCCTCGAGCGGGACGTGAACCTGGAGACCCTGGCCGGCATCGAAGAGATCTGCGGCCGTGACATCAAGAACGCCGTGATCGACGCGGCCCTCCGCGCGGCCCGTGCGGGCCGACCGGCCCTGGCGCTCCGAGACCTCGAGGCGGCCGTCGGACGGGTCAAGAGCGCCCGTGTGGAAGTGGCGGAGGGTGCGCCGGCCGGCTGAAAAACCGACTAACCATCGGATCGGAGTATTCGCTTCCGAAGGAAGGACACCATGAATGCATCGATCTGCAAGACGTTCCGATCCCTGATCCTGCTGGCAGCGCTGACGCTGTGTGTGCCCCTGCCGGCCTGGGCGGCGGGGGATTCCCTGCATTTCGCCCAGATCGGCGCCGGCAGCGTGCCGGGCAGCATCTTTCGAACTCAGTTCCGCCTGCTCAACGAAGGGTCCGAACCCCTGGGCGGTTCCTTGACGCTGCTGGACGCCTCGGGCGGCGTGCTGGACCTGG
>JBFGHG010000940.1:0-1376 GCA_041578395.1 Acidobacteriota bacterium | reverse complement strand
CGTGCGCGACCCCTACAAGTTCCAGAACTTCATCCACACTCAGAAACGCCACCCCAAGACGAACATGCGCGACATGGACATGCAGTGGGACTTCTGGTCGCTCTGCCCCGAGTCGCGTCACCAGGTGACGATACTCTTCTCGGATCGGGGGATTCCGGCCAGCCTGCGCAACATGAACGGCTACGGGTCGCACACGTATTCCCTGATCAACGAGCAGGGCGAGCGGGTCTGGTGCAAGTTCCACTTCAAGACGATGCAAGGGATCGAGTGCTGGGACGACGACCACGCGGCTCAGGTGATCGGACAGGACCGCGAATCGCACCAGAGGGACCTTTTTGGAAGCATCGAAAAGGGCGAGTTCCCCAAGTGGCGCTTCTGCATCCAGGTAATGACCCAGGATCAGGCCGAGGAGTTTCGCTGGAATCCCTTCGATCTGACCAAGGTCTGGCCTCACGCCGAGTATCCCCTCATCGAGGTCGGCATCATGGAGTTGAACCGCAATCCGGAGAACTACCACGCCGAGGTGGAACAGGCGGCTTTCGAGCCCAGCGCGCTGGTGCCGGGGATCGGCCCGAGTCCGGACAAGATGCTGCAGGCCCGCTTGATGAGCTATGCGGACACGCATCTCTACAGGCTGGGTGCCAACTATCACGAGATCCCGGTCAACCGGCCCCGCTGCCCGGTCCGCAACTACATCCGGGACGGCGCCATGGCGTCGGCCGACCACTACGGCAGCGCCCCCAACTACTGGCCCAACAGCCATGAGACGACCCCCATGCCGGATCAGCAGTACCGCGACCCGGCCTGGGAGCTGGGCCAGACCATCGTGGACCGTTTCGACTCCACCGTGGATCACGACGACTTCACCCAGCCGGGCAACCTCTACCGGATGTTCGACGAGGGGCACCGGGACCGTCTGGCCCGCCGCATCGCGGGGGTGCTGGGGCAGGCCCGTCAGGAGGTGCAGATGCGGCAGTTGTGCCACTTCTTCCGCGCCGACGAGGACTACGGCCGCCGCGTCGCCGAGAAGCTGGGCGTCGACGTCGAGCAGTTCCTGCAGGCTGCCGGCAGCCACCCGTAACCTGTAACGGGGCACCCGGAAACTCGGATTTCCGCTGCCGGCGGCGCTATACTGCCGGCAGCGGATCATGGAACTGGACTACGCCCTCAAGGAAGACTTCCAGCTCTACAAGGCGGCCGGGGTGCTGGCCTCGCTGCTGCTGGTGGTGGGCTTCCAGCTGCTCTTCCCCAACCGCCTGGCCCTGCGCGATTTGGCGCTCAACTGGCGGGTGAACCTCCCCATCGCCCTGATCAACACCGTGCTGATGTCGCTGCTGTGCGGCGCCTGCGTCTGCACCTGGGCCGTGCTGGTGCGG
>JBFGHG010000939.1:0-1377 GCA_041578395.1 Acidobacteriota bacterium | reverse complement strand
CGAAAATGCCCAACTCGCCGCCAGGCACAGGGCCAAGCCGGCCAGCAGCTTGCGCATGAAAAAAGTCTACCACGCAATTGTGTTTGGCCGAATACTCCGATATCCTGAGTGCCCCAGGTCGAGGGCTGGCGAAACCCTTTCCGGGTGGAGAAAAAGGTCCCCAGGTCAAGCGGCAAGAGAAGGAAACGAGATGGCACGGAATAGCTTGTCGATTACGGACAACCGCACGGGTGAGAATTACGAGTTGGAGATCACCGACGGGGCGGTGCGAGCCCTGGACTTGCGGCAGATCAAGACCTCTGCGGACGACTTCGGCCTGATCACCTACGATCCGGGGTTCTCCAACACCGCTTCCTGCAAGAGCCGGATCACCTTCATCGACGGCGGCAAGGGCATTCTGCGCTACCGGGGCTACCCGATCGAGCAGCTCGCCGAGAAAGTGCCGTTTACGGACGTGACGTACCTGATCTTCGAGGGTGAACTGCCCGATTCCGAGCAGTCCGGAACGTGGGCGAACGCGATCGCCGAGCTGTGCCTTCCCCCCGAGGGGATCAAGCGGATCGTCTCCGGCTTTCACCACGACTCGCTTCCCATGGCGATGCTGATGAGCACGGTGTCGGCCCTCTCCGGCTTCTACCCGGAGGGCCGCAACCTGGCCGACCAGCAGATCCGGCGCCGCCAGCTGCTGCGCCTGATCGCCCAGGCGCCCGCGCTGGCCGCCTACATCTACCGCTTCAAGAAGGACCTGCCCTGGGTGGAGCCGCGCAGCGACCTGCCCTTCACGCGCAACTTCATGCGCATGCTCTTTCACACCACCGGGGCGGATTACCAGCCCGACCCGGTGCTGGAGAACGCCCTGGACGTCCTCTTCGTGCTGCACGCCGACCACGAGCAGAACTGCAGCGCCAACGCCATGCGCAGCGTCGGCAGTTCCAGGCCCGACCCGTACCTGGCCGCCGGCGCGGCGGTGGGGGCCCTGGCCGGTCCGCTGCACGGCGGCGCCAACGAGGCGGTGCTCAGGATGCTGGACGAGATCGGCAGCCGCGACCGCGTGGAACAGCACATCGAGCGCGTGAAGCGGGGCGAGGTCCGGCTGATGGGCTTCGGGCACCGCGTCTACAAGAACTACGACCCCCGCGCCAAGATCATCAAGCGGCTGGCCGAGCAGGTCTTCGAGGTCACCGGCACCAACCCGCTGCTGGACATCGCCCTGGCGCTGGAGAAGATCGCCCTGCAGGACGAGTACTTCGTGAAGCGCAAGCTCTATCCCAACGTCGACTTCTACTCGGGGCTCATCTATCAGGCCATGGGCTTTCCCTCCTGGATGTTCCCGATCCTGTTCGCGGTGGCCCGCATGTCGGGATGGGTCTCGCAGTG
>JBFGHG010000938.1:0-1382 GCA_041578395.1 Acidobacteriota bacterium | reverse complement strand
GATCGCCAGAGCGCCGCCGCTGCCCCCCTCGCCCAGTACGGTGGCCACGATGGGGCTCTCGATCTGGGCCATGGCGCGCAGGTTGAAGGCGATCGCCTCCGCCTGGCCGCGCTCCTCGGCGCCGATTCCGGGGTAGGCGCCCGGGGTGTCGATGAAGGTGACAATGGGGCGGGAGAATTTCTCCGCCAGCTTCATCAGCCGCAGCGCCTTGCGGTAGCCTTCCGGCTTGGGCATGCCGTAGTTGCGGAAGATCCGCTCCTTGGTGTTGCGGCCTTTCTGCTGGCCGATCACCATCAGCGGCTGGCCGTCCAGCAGCGCCATTCCGCCCACGATGGCGGGGTCCTCGGCGTACTTGCGGTCGCCGTGGACCTCGCGGAAGCGTTCGAAGATGCGTTCGATGTAGTCCAGGGTGTAGGGACGCTCGGGGTGCCGGGCCAGCTGGACGTGGTCCCAGGCGCTCAGGTCGCGGGTCAGCTGCCCCTCCAGGTCGGAAATCTGCTGCTGCAGCCGCTCGATCTCGGCCGCCGCCTCCGGAGGCAGCTGCTGGACCTTTTCACGGAGAAGGTTGATTTCCTCCAGTTTCGCTTCCAAACGTGAACCCCCGGACCGCGGAAAACCTCGTGGCATCAAGTATACAAGGTGACCGAATTTTCACCAAAGAGGCTCTCCACTTCGGCGATGAAAGAGGGTTCCGGGTTCACTTCCAGGTTTTCGCTGGGGATGAGCCGGATGCGGTAGTGGCGAGGCTTTCGCAGCTCGAACTCGAGCGGACAGCCGCCCGGGAACCGGCTGATGAGCAGCTTCAGCCGCGACACCCGGTCGTCTTCGATCGACTGCAGCGGAATGCGGATGCGGGCCCGCTGCACGCCGCGCTTCCAGAGCGAGTCCAGCGGAACCACTTCGGAGGCGAGCAAACGGACTTCTCCGCGGCCGTCCACTTCCAGCCGGCCCTTGACCAGCACCGGCTGGTCGGCCGCCTCCAGCCGGGGGGCGCACTTTTCGAAGGTGCTGGGCCAGACCACGACCTCGAGGGTGCCCGCCAGGTCCTCCAGCTGGAAGGTGGCCATGGAGTCTCCCTTCTTGGTGCGCAGCTTGCGCAGCGCGGTCACCATGCCGCCCAGGGCCGCGTCCCGGCCGCTCCCCTCCTCCCTGATCTCCGCCGTCGTCTGCGGGCAGAACTGCTTCAGCTCCGCCTCGTACTTCTGCAGGGGGTGGCCGGTCACGTAAAAGCCCAGCGTCTCCTTTTCGTAGGCCCAGCGCTCGCGGTCCCCCCACTCCCCCTGGTCGGGGATCGGCTCGGGAGGCAGCGAGGAGGCGCCGTTGGCTTCGGCGAAGAGTCCCTTCTGGCCGCTGAGCCGGTCCCGCTGCGCCCGCTGGCCCCG
>JBFGHG010000937.1:0-1394 GCA_041578395.1 Acidobacteriota bacterium | reverse complement strand
CGCGGCGGCCCGGCTCTTCGCCGACTCGCGACCAGTAGGCCTGCAGCCGGCTGAGCCGCTGCTGCAGGCGCGCGGCCCGCAACTGCTCCCGCTCCGCCAGGAAATCACGCCCAGCCGCAGTCGGAGCGGTCAGTTCGTCACCGAATGCGGACCCCGTCACCCGGACTTCCTCGACGGCCAGCTCCGCCTCGCGCAACTCCAGGCGAGCCTGATCCAGCTGCTCCTCCACCAGAAAGCGCGTCTCCGGACCCATCTCCTCCCTCAGCTGCCCGGCCTCTCCTTCGAGCAGCTCCACCCGCGCTCGGGCCAGTTCCAATTCGGTCTGGGTGCGGGCCAGCAGCAGCTGGCTGCGCCAGGACCCTTCGTAGTACTGGGCCGCCAGCACGCCCGCCGCTCCGAGAAAGAGCGCCAGCACCACCAGGGCGGCCACCTTCAGGACTCCGCTTCGGCTCCGGCGCCGCTGCTGGGGCTCGAACCGCCGGCAGCGGCGGAATTCGGATTCCAGCTGCCACTGCAGCCGGGATGCGAACTCGGGATCGGGGACATGAGGTTGGTTCATCGGATTGCTCCCTGCTTTCGAAACAGCGGCTGGAGCGTCCGCCGCAGCGTCCGGCGCGCGCGCCGCAGCCTCCCCTCCACCGCTTTCTCGCTCAGGCCGCGCCGGCGGGCGATCTCCCGCACCCTGCGCCCGTCGAAATGGAATTCCTCCAGCAGACGGGCCTGCTGCGGCCGCATCCGGGCCAGCGCCCATTGCACCGCCGCGACGCGTTCCGGCGACTCGTCCCGCAGGTCTTCGCCGGGGGGATCGAAGCCGTCCGCCAGAGCGACCGGCGCGGCCCGCCGGAAATGGCTCACCAGCAGATTGCGGGCCACGGTCCGGAGCCAGGAGAGCGGCTCCCGGGGCAAGCCCTGTTCCCGCCAGCTCCGGACGGCGCGCAGGAAGGTCTCCTGCACCACGTCTTCCGCCAGGGCGCGGTCGTCGCCGGTGCGCCTCGAGACGAAGCGGTAGAGCCGCGGCAGGTGGGTCCGGTAGAGTTCCAGGAACTCGTCCCGGGTGAGTGCGCCGTTGTCTGCTCCGCTGCTGCTCGACACCATCGTTCCTATTGAAACAGACGCACGGGACGCGAAAATCCCCCGCCGCATTTGGCAGCCGCCTTGCTCCGATTTACACTGGGCGGCCGAGGGGCGATGAAAACCATACGCACCAGCCGGAGGGGTTTCCTTCGAACCGCGGCCGGCGCAGCCGCCGCCACGACCGTACGGCTCCCGGCCGGAACCCGCCGGCAGAGCGGGCGACCGGCGGAGCGCATCCGGATCGCCACCATCGGACTCGGCCAGCAGGGGTTCGCCGACACGCGGGCGGCCCTGCTGGACCCGGAAGTCGAACTGGCCGG
>JBFGHG010000936.1:0-1417 GCA_041578395.1 Acidobacteriota bacterium | reverse complement strand
TCGGCGGTGCCGCCGTCTTTGCGGTCCAGGCCCTTCTTGCGCAGGCGGCCCCCCGCGTCGCGGTCCACGTGCAGGATGGGGTGCAGGTAGTGGTGCAGGTGAAAGCCGCTGCGCGAGATGGCGGCCCGCACCGAGTCGACGATGAAGGGCCGGTCGGTCAGGCAGATCTCCAGGGCGCTGTAGGGGGCCTCCCAGCCGTGCGTTTCGAGCGAAGGAGAGTAGGCGCGCGCCAGCACTTCGTCCGGCGCCCGCTTGCCGATGAACTCCAGGGCGCTCAGCGTGATCCCCAGCTGGATGTCCGGCGTCAGTTCTTCGCGCAGCTCCCGCGGGGCTTTTTCGAAGAGGAGGGCGGCGAATTGCCGAGCGAAGGGGGCTTCCCCGTCGGGAAGCTTGCGGTCGATCAGTTGTCGCAGTTGCGTAGGGCTAGCCGGCATGGCACCAGGATAGCGCGTGTGGGGGGGATAGGGTAGGGTCGGCCTGGGGCCCTACCCCACCCCGTCAATCCTCTCGGCGAGAAAGGTGAGGCCGACGGCTCGTACATCGGCTGAGATCGGGAAACTCTCCTCTCCCGGGTAGACGACACACCGGGCCTGGGCGCCCACGTCTGCAATTATGGACTTTCATGTCAGAAATGCATGGTTTTGAGGGCTCAAAGTGGAACATCGGTCTTCAGAGACCGCCGCTGCCCGGCCCTCTCCAGCGCCAGCTCCACCAGCCGGTCCAGCAGCCGCGGCTGCGGCAGGCCGCTGGCTTCCCACAGCTTGGGATACATGCTGATGTCGGTGAAGCCGGGCAGCGTGTTCACTTCGTTGACCAGCACGCGGCCCTCGGCGGTGACGAAGAAGTCGACGCGCGCCAGGCCCGAGCAGCACAGCGCCTGAAAAGCCGCCACGGCCGTCTGACGGACTTTCTCGATCAGCTCGGGAGGCAGGTCGGCGGGGATCTTCGCCTGGGCGCCCGCGGGGTCGAGGTACTTCGCCTCGTAGGAGTAGAACTCGTGCGACGGCACGATCTCGCCGGGCAGGGAAGCCTCGGGCCGTTCGTTGCCCAGCACCGAGCACTCGATCTCGCGGCCTTGCACGAACTCCTCCACCAGGATCTTGGTGTCGTAGCAGAAGGCGTCCTCCAGCGCCTCGGAAAGCCGCTCCGGCTCGGCCACCTTCCAGACTCCCACCGACGATCCCAGGTTGGCCGGTTTGACGAAGAGCGGTTGGCCCAGGCGTCCGGTCAACTCCTCCCACCCACGGCGGGGCTCGTGGGCGTGCAGCACCTCGCCGCGGGCCACCGGTACCCGCGCCTCGAGCAGCAGCCGTTTGGCCACGTCCTTGTCCATGGCGGCCGCCGAGCCGAGGACGCCGGCCCCCACGCAGGGAAGTCCGGCCAAATCGAGCAGACCCTGAATCGTGCCGTCCTCACC
>JBFGHG010000935.1:0-1420 GCA_041578395.1 Acidobacteriota bacterium | reverse complement strand
GCCTGCACGATGGTGTCGTAGTTGACGTTGGGGTTGAGCTTGGCAAACTGGTCGAAGAGGACGTTGAGCCGCTTGGTCAGCAGGCTCATCTTGGCCTGCGAGACCCGGGAAGACTCCTGCGGCGCCACTTCCGCCCGGAAGTAGCCGTCCACTTCCTCCACCGCCAGCGTGCGGGCCCGCTGCAGCCCCTCCACCAGCACCTTGATGTTGCTGTCGGGGAGTTTCAGGCTCTGCACGATCGTGGCCACGGTGCCCACCCGGAAAATGGCGTCGGGCGAAGGATTGTCCTCCGAGGCGTCCATCTGCGTGGCCAGGTAAATTCGCTTGTCCGCCTGCAGCGCCTTTTCCAGAGCCAGCACCGAGGAGGAGCGCCCGATGACGAAGGGCACCATCATGTACGGGAACACCACGACGTCCCGGATCGGGACCATCGGGTAGGTTTCGATATCGTGAATTGGTCTGGTCTCCTGCATGAGTTGTCTTGTCAGCGCGGATCAATCCCGAGCCGTTCGGCTGGGAAACTTCCTGACTGGTCCGCGTTAGGGGTCGGCCGCCGCTGCCAATACTATAGACTCGGCCTGCCGCCCACCAGTTTCAAAATATACTAACAGCCCCGACACCGGGCGTTTGTGATGTCTACCATGAAAAAGATCGGGGGATTTGACCCGAGAGACGGATCGCGGAACGGGAAATCACGCCGGTGCGGGCTACCCCGCCTTCTCCAGCAGCTTGAACACGACTTCCTTGTTCTCGACCATCTCTCTCGTGACCACGAACTCCTTCACCTTGGTGATGGAGGGGAGTTCGTACATCACGTCCAGCATAAGATCCTCGGTGATCAGGCGCAAGCCGCGGGCCCCGATCTTCCGCTCCAGCGCCAGCTCGGCTATGGCGGCCAGGGCGTCGTCGGTGAACTTGAGGGCCACGTTCTCGAACTCGAACATTTTCTGGTACTGCTTGCTCAGCGCGTTGTTCGGCTTGGTCAGGATGTCGACCAGCGCCGCCTGGTCCAGCTGGTGCAGCGTGCAGATGACGGGCAGCCGCCCCACGAACTCGGGGATCAGCCCGTAGCGGATCAGGTCCTCCGGCAAGACGTTGGGCAGCACGTCCGACTCGCTGGCCTTCTTCCAGCGGGAATCGGCCAGCGTGGCCTGAAACCCCATGTTGCTGCGGCCCAGCCGCCGGCGGATCAGCTTGTCCAGGCCCACGAAGGCGCCCTCGTGGAGATCCTGACCAAGCCCGCCAACGCGCTCACCAAACAGTACAAGAAGATGTTCGAGTTTGAGAACGTGGCGCTCAAGTTCACCGACGAGGCCCTGCAGGCAATCGCCCAGTTGGCGCTGGAGCGCAAAATCGGCGCCCGCGGCTTGCGCCTGATCACTGAAGATCTTATGTTGGACGTGATGTACGAACTGCCTTC
>JBFGHG010000934.1:0-1449 GCA_041578395.1 Acidobacteriota bacterium | reverse complement strand
CACCATGCAGATCCAGGTATCGGTCGAAGACGTCAGTTCCGTGCGCAAGAAGCTGGAGGTCGAGATCCCCAGCGAAGTGGTCGAGCAGGAATTCGAGGCGGTGAGCCGCCAGTTCCGGGGACAGGCCCGCCTGCCCGGGTTCCGCCCCGGGAAGGCTCCGCTGGCGCTGGTGAAGCGGAACTTCCGCAAGGAGATCCGCAACGAGGTGGTGCAGAACCTGGTGCCCCGCTCTTACCAGCAGGCCCTGGGGGAGCAGCCGTGGACGCCCGTCGGCCAGCCCCGCATCGGGGACCTGGACTTCGGGGAGCAGGGACCGCTGCGCTACGTGGCCAGCCTCGAGGTGTTCCCCGAGCTGAAGCTGCCCCCCTACGAGGGCCTGCGGGTAGCGGACGTCGACGAGGACGTTTCCGGGCAGGAGGTGGCCTCCGCCATGCAGGAGCTGCGCGAGCGGCACGCCCGCTTCGAGCCGGTCGAGGACCGGCCCGTCCAGGAGGGGGACCTGGTGACGATCGACCTCGGCGGGGAATACCTGCTCAATCCGGAAGACCCGGAGGCCGAGTTGCCCGAGCCCTTCCGACAGGAGGACTACACCCTGGAAGTGGGGGGCGAGAACACGCACGAGGCTTTCACCGGCGCCCTGAGCGGCATGAACCTGGCCCAAGAGAAGACCTTCGAGGTCAGCTACCCGCAGGACGTCCCCGAGGAGAAGCTGGCCGGCCGCCGGGTGCGCTTCACGGCCGAGGTGACCGACATCCGAAGCCGCGTCCTGCCCGAGCTGGACGACGATTTCGCACGCCTGCTGGGAGAGTTCGAAGACCTGGAACAGCTCCGCAACCGCGTGCGCCAAGACCTGGAGCACCGCAAGAAACACGATCGTGAGACGCAGATCCGCAACCGGCTGTTGGGGCAGCTGGTGGAGCAGACCGGCTTCGAGCTGCCCGAAAGCCTGGTGGAGGAACGGATCGATTCGAAGGTGAGGGATCTCGCCTATAATATTGCTTCACAGGGGGTAGACTTGGCGCGGGCGGGCGTGGACTGGGCGAAGCTGCGCGGAGAGCTGCGCCCCCAGGCGGAGCGGGAGATCCGCGGCGAGCTGATCCTGGACCGGATCGCCGAGGAGCAGGAAATCCCGGTCGAGCCCCGCGACGAAGCGGAGGAACTGGGCCGCGTGGCCCAGTCGATGAAGGCTCCTCTGGAGAAGGTCCGTGGCTACTTCCGGCAGGAAGGCCGGATGGAGGAGTTGCGGGCCGGCCTGCGGCGCCGCAAGGCTCTCGAGTGGCTGCGCGAACAGGCCGTCGTCGAGTGAGCCGTTGCCGGCGCCTGGCCAGCCAGGCGGCGTCGAGAGAGAGGAAAAACCGGATGACATTGATTCCGATGGTGGTGGAGCAGACCAACCGGGGCGAGCGCGCCTACGACATCTATTCCCGGCTGCTCAAGGACAACATTATT
>JBFGHG010000933.1:0-1478 GCA_041578395.1 Acidobacteriota bacterium | reverse complement strand
CGGCCTCGTCGTGCATGCCGCCCAGGCGCATCCGCTGGAACTCGCGCTTGAGGGCGCGGGCGATCGACTGCCCCAGGGCAGTCTTGCCGACGCCCGGGGCGCCCACGCAGCAGAGGATCGGGGCCTAGGCGCCCGGGTTGAGCTTGAGCACCCCCAGGTGCTCGATGATCCGCTGCTTGATCTCCTTCAGGTCGTAGTGGTCTTCCTCGAGCACCCGGCGCGCCCGCGACAGGTCCAGCACGTCGGGGGACGCCTCGTTCCAGGGCAGCTCCAGGATCAGCTCCAGGTAGGTGCGGATCACGTTCTGCTCGGGAGACCCCGAGGGGATGCGCTCCAGGCGGTCCAGCTCCCGCTCCACCTCCTTGCGCACTTCCTCGGGCAGGTCCGCCTCCTCGAAACGGTGGCGCATCATCTCGGCTTCCGCCTGCTCGGTACTCTTTTCCCCCAGCTCCTGCTGGATGGCGCGCAGCTGCTGCCGCAGCATGTATTCCCGCTGTTCCTTTCCGATTTCGGTCTCGGCGCGGTCGGCGATCTTGGCCCGCAGCTCCAGCACCTGCAGCTCGTAGGTGAGGTAGATGTGCAGCAGCCGCAGGGCGTCGGCCACCGTCTGGGCCTCCAGCAGGGCCTGCTGCTTCTTGGCGTCCACGCTCAGCACGCTGGCCGCCACGAAGGCGAACAGCAAGGGGTCTTCGGCCTGGGTGGCCAGTTCGCCGGGGTTGATGGGGGACTCGGACTTGGCCAGCTGCACGATGCGCCCGAACAGCTCCTGCAGCTCCCGGTGCATGGCCTCCACTTCGAGGCTGTGTTCGCGGGTGATCGGAAACATCCGGATCTTGGCCATCTCACACTGCTCGCCCTGCTCGAGCTTCACCAGCACGGCCCGCTCCACGCCCTGGACGATGGCGTCGATCATCCCGTTGTCGCGGCGCACGAACTTCTTGACCACGGCGGTGGTCCCGATCGTGTACAGGTCCTTCTGGGCCACCTCGTCCTGGGCGGCGTCACGCTGCGCCACCACGAAGATCTCGGGGTTCTCCTCGTTCGCGAGGGCTGCTTCGACGGCGGCCAGCGAGGCCGGGCGGCCGATGGACAGGGGCACCACCAAGCGCGGAAACAGGACCGTGTTCCGCAGCGGCAAAATCGGGAGTTCTTTCGACGTTCTGGTCTCTTCAGCCATTCATTACCCTTCTCCGCGCGCCGCCGGCGCTACCCGGCCCGCCCGTAAACAGAGGAATAAGATCGCGGGCGGCGATTTGCAAGTCACCGGCGGTTTGGGCGGGCCCTGTGATCCGGGTCATAGTCGATTCGGGGCTGCCCGGCAGAGAATCGACTCGTGCGAAGCGTACTGCGACTCAGCCTGTTCGAGGAATTCGAGCTCTGGCTCGAAGGTTTGCTGGTGTATTGCCGCAACGGGGGCAAGCGCCTGGGCAGCCTGGAGCGGGCCGCTGAGGACAACTACCGCGACCGGATGAAGGCGG
>JBFGHG010000932.1:0-1494 GCA_041578395.1 Acidobacteriota bacterium | reverse complement strand
TCGACGAAGTGCAGGCCCTGGCCGACCTGCCCTCGCGAGAGGAGCTGCTGGCCAAGCTGGTGTACCTGCTGCAGGCGCCGCTGAGGAACCTGGCCGCCGCGCTGCAGGGCCCGTTGCGCAGCCTGGCCTCGGGGTTGAGCCGGCTCGAAGAAGTCAAGCAGAAACAAGACTGAAAACAATTCGAAGGAGAGATAGAGATGGCGATTAGTCGCGAAGACGTGCTCGAATGGATCGAAGGTGCTTCGATCCTGGAAGTCAACACCCTGGTCAAAGACCTGGAAGAGAAGTTCGGGATCACCGCGGCCCCCATGGCCGCCATGCCGATGGCGGGAGCGGCTGCCGGCGGCGCCGCCACCGAGGCCGCCGAAGAGCAGACGGAGTTCGACGTCGTCCTCACCGCGATCGGCGACAAGAAGATCAACGTCATCAAGGCCGTTCGCGAAGTGACGAGCCTGGGGCTGAAGGAAGCCAAGGACCTGGTCGAAAGCGCTCCCAAGGCGGTCCGCGAGGCCGTCACCAAGGAAGAGGCGGAAGAGATCAAGAAGAAGTTCGAAGGCGCGGGCGCCACTGTCGAAATCAAGTAGCCGCGCAGTCACAGGCATTCCGCCGGTGGTTGCCGGGAGGCGATCACAGCCTGGAAGGCTGGTCCAGGCCGGAGGATTCTGCTATACTGCGACATGTGGTAGTGTCTCCATCGGAGGAGGCTCGCCGCCAACTTTCGACGGAGCAGCCTGGTGGGGCTGCTCCCAAGCTTGTCCATGGTCAACTTTTTCGGATCCAAGCTTCTTCTCTCGGACGCTTGCCGATTTTTCCTGTTTTAGCCCTTGGCTTCGAGGGATTTCGTGCCTGATTCGCCGCGAGCACGCCGGTCATTGAAGGCAACACCAGGAAGGGGAACCAGAACCCATGTCTGAATTCGTGAGGAACGTCTACCGGGACCGGGTGGATTTCGCAAAGATCAAGTCGGTCTTTCCCATTCCCAATCTGCTGGAAGTACAGAAGCAGTCTTATCACCGCTTCCTGCAGATGGACTCCCTCCCGGCCGAGCGGGAGGACGCCGGTCTGCAGTCGGTGTTCAATTCCGTCTTCCCCATCACCGACTTTCGCGGCACCTCGTCGCTGGAGTTCGTCGATTACTCCATCGGCAACTGGGAGTGCAAGTGCGGCAAGCTGGAGGGGATCGAGCACCTGCGCGGCAAGTGCCACAACTGCGGCGAGACGCTGGTGCTGAACCCCAACGCCATCGAGGACGTGATCTGCCGGGAGTGCGGCGCCCTGAACGCCAACCAGGTCGAACGCTGCGAGGACTGCGGCGACCCCGTCCAGCTCAAGCTCAAGTACACCATCGAGGAGTGCAAGGAACGGGGCATGACCTACGCGGTCCAGCTCAAGGTGACCATCCGGCTGGTGGTGTGGGACAAGGACCCCGACACCGAGGTCAAGACGATCCGCGACATCAAGGAGCAGGAAGTCTACTTCGGCGACATCCCGCTG
>JBFGHG010000931.1:0-1500 GCA_041578395.1 Acidobacteriota bacterium | reverse complement strand
TTGAGAATTGAAAATTGAACATTATTTGAGATTTGAGATTTGAGATTTGAGATTCAACCCCATCACTTCTCTCAAATACCTCCCAGTATGAGACTCCTCTACCTCCACCACTTCTTCAGGAGTACCCGCTGCAACGACTCTCCCCCCCCCATCCCCTCCCTCCGGCCCCAGGTCGATGATCCAGTCCGCGCACTTGATCACGTCCAGGTTGTGCTCGATCACCAGCACGGTGGCGGAGCGGGCCAGCAGGCGGTCGAAGGCTTCCAGCAGCTTCTGGATGTCGTCGAAGTGCAGGCCGGTGGTCGGTTCGTCGAAGATGAACAGCGGGTGGCTGGCCGTCGGTTTGGCCAGGTAGGAGCAGAGTTTGAGGCGCTGCGCCTCGCCGCCGGACAGTGTGGTGGCGGACTGTCCCAGCCGCAGGTACCCCAGGCCCACCTCCTGCAGCACCTTCAGCTTCTTCACCAGCCCGGCATGGGATTTGAAGAAGCGGACCGCTTCGTCCACGGTCATCTCCAGCACGCCGGCGATGTTCTTCCCCTTGTAGCGGACCTCCAGCACCTTCTTCTGGTAGCGGGAGCCCTCACAGTCCTCGCAGGTCAGCTCGACGTCGGCCAGAAACTGCATCTGGACGGTGACGGTGCCGGCCCCCTGGCAAGTCTCGCAGCGGCCCCCCGAGATGTTGAAGGAGAAGTGCCCCGCCTTGAGGTTGCGCGACTCCGCCTCCCGCAGCGAGGCGAAGATCCGGCGGACGTCGTCGAACGCCTTCAGGTAGGTGACGGGGTTGGAGCGGGGCGTCTTGCCGATGGGCCGCTGGTCCACCAGCAGGACGTCGCTGAAGACGTCGCCCCCTTCCAAAGATTCCATCCGGGCCACCGGGCCGCGCCACTCGCCCCGCTGCTGCTTGAGGCCGGCGTAAATCACGTCCTGCACCAGCGTCGACTTGCCGGAGCCGGAGACCCCCGTCACGCAGACCAGGACCCCCAGCGGCACGTCCAGCGACAGGCCGCGCAGGTTGTGCCGGTGCGCGCCGCGTATCTGCAGCCGGCTGTGGTTGGCCGAACGCCGGAATACCGGGACGGGGACCTTCAGCCCACCGCTCAGGTAGCGGCCCGTCAGCGATTTCGGATTGGCCCGCAGCGAAGGGACGTCGCCGCTGTGCACCACTTCGCCGCCCCGTTCGCCGGCGCCCGGGCCCATGTCGATCACGTGGTCGGCCGACTCGATCATCTGCCGCTCGTGCTCCACCACCACGATGGTGTTGCCCAGGTCCCGCAGCCGCTCCAGGATGGCGACCAGCCGGCTCTCGTCGCGCGAATGGAGCCCGATGGAAGGTTCGTCCAGCACGTAGAGGGTGCCCACCAGCGAGGAACCCAGGGAAGCCGCCAGGTGGATGCGCTGCATTTCCCCGCCGCTCAGCGTGGAGGTCAGCCGGTCCAGGGTCAGGTAGCCGAGGCCCACCTGGTCCAGGAACTCCAGCCGGGTGCGGATCTCCTCGAGCAG
>JBFGHG010000930.1:0-1546 GCA_041578395.1 Acidobacteriota bacterium | reverse complement strand
GTGTGCAGCTCGTCGATGAAGATGATGAAGTTGGGGTTCTCCACCAGCTCCTTCATGATCGCCTTGAGGCGCTCTTCGAACTGTCCGCGGTACTTGGTGCCGGCCACGATCAGCGAGATGTCCAGCGCCAGCAGGCGCTTGTCCCCCAGCATGGAGGGCACTTCCCCGTTGACGATCTTCTGCGCCATGCCTTCCACGATGGCGGTCTTGCCCACGCCCGGCTCCCCGATCAGCACCGGGTTGTTCTTGGTCCGGCGGCAGAGGATCTGCACCACGCGCTCCACCTCCGCCTCGCGGCCGATCAGCGGGTCCAGCGAACCGGCCAGGGCCGCCTCGGTCAGATCGCGGCTGAACTCGGTCAGGATGAGGCCTTCTTTGGGCTTGGTGGGAACGGGGCGCTCCGGGGAGCTGCCGGCCAGCTCCTCCCGCACGCGGTTCAGCCGCAGGCCCTTGTCGTGCAGGATGTCGGCCGCCACCGACTTGTCCTCGCGCAGCAGCCCCAGCAGGACGTGCTCCGTGCCGATGTAGTTCTGCAGCAGCCGGTCCGCCTCTTCGGCGGCGTAGGTCAGCACCCGCTTCGATTCGTCGCTCAAGGGGAGTTCCACCGAGGTGGAGACCTTGTCGCGGATCATGCTGCGGCCTTCGATCTGCTTGCGGATGCTGTCGACGGCGGCGTCGGCCCGGGGGAAGAAGCGGCTGGCCAGCGCCTTGTCCTCGCGCAGGAGTCCCAGCAGGATGTGTTCGGTTTCGATGCAACGAGAGCCGAGTTGGCTGGCCTCGTACCTCGCAAAGAAGATTACCCGCCGCGCCTTTTCCGTGTACTTCTCAAACATGCGAGCCTTCTCAACCGCTTCGCTCTTCGACGGTGCCTCTTATTCAATCAAAATCGCCCCTGCCTTCGCAAATCCCGGGCGGGCCCCGTCCTGACCCGCGGGATTATACATCGGCGGGGTGAAAGAAAGCCGGGGGAAGCTCGGAGTGCGAAGACTCGCCTGGCTCCTTCAGACCAGGATCACTCCGGCGCAAGGTCAGTGCAGCCGCCCCCCTTCCATGCGGCAGCTGCGCCGGCAGAGTCCCGCCAGCCGGAGGTCGTGGGTGACGATGACGGAGGTCAGTTTCCGCTGCTCCTGGGTCTGGAACAGCAGGCGGTGGATCGATTCGGAGGTGGCGTCGTCCAGATTCCCGGTGGGCTCGTCGGCCAGCAGCAGCTGCGGCTCCCCGGCCAGCGCGCGGGCCAGCGCGACGCGCTGCTGTTCGCCCCCGGACAGCTCTCCCGGCCGGTGCTGGAGGCGCTCCTCCAGCCCCAGCTCGACCAGCAGCTCGCGCGCCCGCCGGGCCGCCGGCGTCCACGGGTCGCGCCGCAGCAGCAGCGGCATCATCACGTTCTCGAGCGCGCTGAACTCGGGCAGCAGGTGGTGGAACTGGAAGACGAAGCCGATCTCGCGGTTGCGGAACTCGGCACGCTGGGTGGCGTCCAGTTCGCTCACCTCGAGTCCGGAAAAGCGGATGCTCCCCCGGTCGGCGGTCTCCATGCCTCCCACCAGGT
>JBFGHG010000929.1:0-1556 GCA_041578395.1 Acidobacteriota bacterium | reverse complement strand
TGAAGAGAACTCCTAAAAGGATGATGGCTGGCTGCTTAAACATAATTAAGGATGATTGCCCCCATTTCGGGTCTTTCCAATTATACCTCAGGCGGCCTTGCTTCTTTGCGGAGCTTTCCAACAGAGTCTTGTAGCGCACGCATTTCTGCTTCGTAGCGCCCGCAGGCGTGTTGTAGTGCACGCCGCATCCTGGGTGTTGTTGGGTCCGCAGGTTGCGTGCAGGTCCGATTTCTTTTTTCCGGATCCTGTTACCGGCTGGGAAGCCGGTAACGACAACAGCCTGGAAGGCTGCGCTACTCCTGGGAAGCCGTCGCTCCGGACTCGCTACATAAAAAGGCCCGCCGCCCCGGTTGGGGACGGCGGGCCTGGTTAAGCCAACTTTCCTCGCCAGCGAACTTAGAAGATGAACTTCAAAGCGAACTGGATTTCACGTGCGTCGGAGGACGAGGTCGACCGACCGAAGGTGCTGCTCGTGAAAGAAGAGTTCACTGAGTTGTAGTTGGTGCGGTTGAAGATGTTGAAGAACTCCGCACGGAACTGCAGCTTGCCGTCTTCAGCGCCGAACCAGGGGGTCCGGAAGTTCTTGAACAACGAGAAGTCTACGTTGTTGAACCCGGGGTTGAAGAAGTTGCTGCGGCCCAGGTTGCCCAGACCGACGCAGGGACCGATAGTGCCGTCGCCGTCGCAGTCGCCCGGGAACCCGTTGGGGTTGAAGACGCCTTGCGCCGCCCCCAGCGTGGGTCCGAAGACTCCACTCCGGTAGGCCTGCCGGTTGGGCGTGGCGAAGGGATCGCTGCCCTGGGCAGGTGCATCCAGCCGGTCGTGGCTGCGGAAGTCGCCGTTGTAGTCATGGGCCGATGAGAAGGCCCGCGGCGTGTACGGGGTTCCGTCCTGGAAGGTGAAAATCCCCTGCAGCTGCCAGCCGCCCAGGATCTGTCCCAGCGCTCCCTGCTGGTCGCGCTTGAAGGGAATCTCCCAGATGAAGTTGCTCACCCAGCGTTTTCCAACGTGGAAGCCCGACAACCCGTACTCCAGGTCCAACCTCGACGGATCGGGGGTAAAGAGGTCGCCCGAGTTGCTGCCGAAGTTGTCGCTGTTGAAGTCCAGCGTCTTGCCGAAGGTGAAGGCCGATTGGAAGGCCAGGCCCTGGCTGAAACGCTTGGTCACGGAGACGTTGCCGCCGTTGTGCGACGAGTTGATGTTGTTGGTCCGCAGGTTCTCCGAGGTGAAGAAAGGATTCAGGAAAGCGCCGCTGCCGCCAAACGGGTGAGGCGCGCCGAAGCGGCTTCCGTTGTAGCGGTTGTAGTGCTCGATGAATCCCAGCTTGCGCCCGGCGTTACCGGTGTAGTTGGCCTCGAACAGCATGTCCCAGGGCAGCTCCCGCTGGATCCCCAGAAACCAGTTCTGCGAATAGGAGGTCCGCAGAGAGGGATCGGGAGAGCGCAGCGATCCGCCAACCGTCTGGATGACGGTTTGACCCTGGAAGTTGACCTGCAGCTGAGGCGTTCCGCCCGGGCTGAAGCCGGCCCCCGACACTCCCGGAATGGCCAGGGTGG
>JBFGHG010000928.1:0-1568 GCA_041578395.1 Acidobacteriota bacterium | reverse complement strand
TCGTGACTCCGGGGCAGCTCCCTCCTGGCGGCAGGGAGGCCGCGGCGGCGGATCCGCCTGCAGCGGTTCCCGAGAGCGCGCCGCTGCCGCGGCTGCCGGCGCGCACGGTGATTCTGCTGGACAGCCGAACCATCGATTCCTCCACCTTCCACCACTCGATCCGGGCCATCCGCCGCTTCGTGGAGGAGTCCCTGGAGGCGCGCCACTTGGTGGCGCTGGCCGAGGTCCGGCGCGGCCTGGTGTTCCTCAGCCCCTTCACGGACGACCGCCAGGTGCTTCTGGAGGCGGCCGAGAAGCTGCGCCCCGAATCGGTCTACAACCCGCTGGACCCGAGGCGGATGAAGGAGGGCATGGGCGAACCCTACTTCCAGGAGCTGCAGCAGCAGGTCGGCTACCTGCGCGACTCCCTGCAGCTGCTGTGCCATTCCCTGTCCGGCTTCCCCGGACGCAAGCACGTGGTCTTCTTCTCGGAGGGCTACCCCCTGAAGCCGCTGGACGACCTGCAGCTGCTCAGCCAGACCGGCGCGGCCTTCGCGTTCGCGGACGAACGGCAGCAGACCTCCCGCGACGTGGCGGCGCACACGGAGATCGACGTGACCGGGATGATCGAGGACGTGGTGGCGCTGGCCAACGGCTTCGGGATCAGCTTCTACACGATCGACGCCCGGGGGCTGGTGGCGGCCCAGGGGTTCGGCGACACCTCGGCCCGGGACCAGGAGAGCATGCTGCCCAAGGGCCCCGGCGTCCCGATCACCGCGACCGGCCGTGGACAGCCGCAGGCCGCGGTCGGCAACGTGGACCTGATGAGCACGGCGGTCGCTTTTCAGCTCACCAACCTGAACACGCTCGACGACGCCCAGAACACGCTGGTGGCGCTGGCCGCCGGCACCAATGGCAGCGCCTTCTTCAACAGCAACGACCTGGGCGCCGTGTTGCGCGCTTCCGTCTCCGAACCCGATTTCAACTATCTGGTGAGCTTCGTGCCAAAGCTCAAGGGTAAACCCAGGTTCCGCCGGCTTCAGATCAGGTCGAAGCGAAAAGGCGTCGTGATCCGTCATCAGGTGGGGTTCACCGACTACTCGGACGACCAACTGATGAACTCACAACTGGCCATCGCCTTCGATCGTCCCGACCTTTTCAATTATCTTCAACCGATTCTCGAGACCCGGGCCGGCGGCGCGGAGGTCGTGTTCGGGGTCCGTGGAGATCGCGTGGGCGCCACGCCGCGGGGCGACCTCTACCACGTCGAGTTGCTCTTCGCCGGACAGATCCGGGGCAGGGACGGCAAACCGGTCTCGGACAAGCTGTCCATCCAGCGGGGGTTCGCGTTGGACCTCAGCCGCGAGCAGTTTCGGAGCCTGCAATCCCAACCCCTGTTGGCACGCGAGGAGTTGAAACTGAAGCCGGGAACGTACACTCTCGTGCTGGCCGTGTTCGACCGTGTTGCGGGCAGCATGGGCGCCGCCACGGGCGAATTCTCCGTGCCCTGATTCCGGATCGTTGCTGACGCAGTGCCTTCCCATCCGGGCCATCAGAGATGCCGCGACGGGTGACACAGAGCGCGAGCG
>JBFGHG010000927.1:0-1578 GCA_041578395.1 Acidobacteriota bacterium | reverse complement strand
GAAGGTCCATCGCCAGCACGCGATCGACCCCGGCGGCCTGCAACAGATCGGCGACCAGCTTGGCCGAGATCGGCACGCGGGGCTTGTCCTTGCGGTCCTGGCGGGCGTAGCCGTAGTACGGCATCACCGCCGTGATCCGGCGCGCCGAGGAGCGCTTGAAAGCATCGATCATGATCAGCATTTCCATGATGCTTTCGTTGACCGGCGGGCAGCTCGGCTGCACCACGAACACGTCCGTGCCGCGCACGTTTTCCAGGATCTGGAAATTGATCTCGCCGTCGCTGAAACGCTCCAGCTTCACCTTCCCCAGCGGCAGCCCCAGGTAATCGCAGATCTCCTGGGCCAGCGCGGGATTGGAGGTGCCGGAAAAGATCTTCAGTTGCGACATGAAGCCCACTCGCCTCACAGACTGTCAATCTGCAGCCCAGACTGTTGCAGTGCTTTCCAATATTGACGGCGGGAAACCGTTCGACAGACTCGAGCCTCCCCCACGGCCGCCGCGGACAGGCGGCCGGCGGCTTCGCTCACCCGCTCGAGCGAGGCCAGTCCCAGCAACGTTGAACCGCTGCCGCAGACCATCACCTTCTCGCAGCCCGCGTCCTGCATTCGCCGCCGGAGCCGGGCCAGTCCAGGAAAGTGCGCGTACAGAGGGCCGTCGAACTGGTTCTCCGCCAGGTCCTGCACGCTTTCGCCGCGTTCAACCTTGCCGCGGAAACGCAGAATTGTATTATCGAGCGCCCGCCTTGTCAACCGTGGCGGGCCTTCCAGCGCCCCCCATCCACCCAGGCGGTAGGCCTCGGCCGTGGCGATGGAAAAAGGTGGCACCAGCAGCAGCAGCGCCTCCTCGGGAGGGTCGTCCAGCCGGGTCAGCGAAGTCCCCCGCCCCCCGGCCGCCGCCAGCCCTCCGTGCAGGAAAAACGGCACGTCCGACCCCAGCCGCGCCCCCAGCTCCGCCAGTTCCTCCCGCCCCAGCCCGCACTCCCACAGCTGATTCAGGAAGAGCAGCAGCGTGGCCGCATTGCTCGACCCACCCCCCATCCCCCCACCGACCGGAAGCCGCTTCTCCAGCCGGATCTCGACGCCGCGCTTCACGCCGGACCGCTGCGCCAGCGCCCGGGCTGCCCGAACCAGCAAATTCTCTTCGCCAAGGGCAACCGCCCGCCCGCTCACCTCCAGCCCAAACCGGCCCTCCGGCGCCAGCCGCACCTCGACCCGATCGGCAAAATCCACCGTCTGCAAAACGGTGACGACCTCATGAAACCCGTCCCCCCGCTTCCCGAGGACCTTCAGAACCCAGTTGATCTTGCCGAAGGAGGGAAAACTGACCGGACCGCGCGTTTGAGAATTGAAAATTGAAATTTGAGACTTACTTGGGATTTGAGGTTTGAGATTTGAGATTTGGGCTCTAATTCCCCTCCCCACCAGCCAGCAACCGATCCACCGACGCCAGCTTCACCTCCACCTTCTCCCTCTCCACCGGATCTTCGGCGAAGCGCAGCGAGAGCTGGTAGTAGGAGCGCGCCTTGGAGTAGTCCTCGAGCTCCAGATAGAGGTCGCCGAGGTGCTCGAAGATGGTGG
>JBFGHG010000926.1:0-1579 GCA_041578395.1 Acidobacteriota bacterium | reverse complement strand
TTCGGGGGTTTCGGCAACAACTGGGTCGACTACCAGGAGGTCCGCCGCTACCGTGAATACTACTCATTCCCCGGAACTGAGCTGAACGAAGTGGGAGGCAAGAACTTCGCCAAGGCGACGCTGGAATGGACGCTGCCGCCGGTGCGATTCAGGCGTGTCGGATTCCCGGCTTTTTACGCCAACTGGGCCCACGTGTCGCTGTTCACTTCCGGGCTGGTGACCAACCTGGACAGCGCCGAGGCTCGGCAGAGCCTGGTCGACGCGGGCGTGCAGCTGGACATCAAGCTGGTTCTCTTTTCCAACCTGGAATCGACGTTTTCCGTGGGATTTGCCGGGGCCTTCGGTCAGGACCGGGCGCCATCGTCGGAGGTGATGGTCTCATTGAAACTGCTGAGGTGATTGAGGAACCGATTCGAGACGCCGATGCCGTTGTTGCAGAACCTGATCGATCCTCTGCTGGCTCTGACGCCGGTGGCCCTGTTCCTGCTGGGGTTGGTCTACCTGGACAGTTTCAAGCTGGTGGGTCCGTGGCCGGTGCTGGGAGCGATCGTGGCCGGGGCCGGGGCGGCTCTGGGGGCCCTCTGGTTGAGTCCGGTGCTGATCGGAGCCCTCTCCTGGGACTTCTCGACGTACACCCGCTACGGCTCGCCCTGGGTGGAAGAACTGCTCAAAGCCGTGCCGCTCGTGTGGCTGCTGGCGCGCAACCGGATCGGCTTTCCGGTCGACGCCGCCATCTTCGGTTTCGCAGTGGGAACCGGGTTCGCGATGGCCGAAAACGTCTACTATCTGGGGGAACATCCGGGGGCGCGAGCGATCGTCTGGCTGGTCCGCGGCTTTGGAACGGCGCTCCTGCACGGGGGGGCCGCGGCCGCCTTCACGATCCTGGTCCAGGTCCGGGCGGACCGCTCCTCCGGGCTGGCCGCCGCGCTCCTTCCCGCCTGGCTGGCTGCGGTCGTGATTCACTCCTTCTACAACCACTTCTTTCTTTCGCCACTGGCCTCGACACTCTTGATTCTGACGACGCTCCCGCTGCTGGTGGGGGCGCTCTTCGTCCAGAGCGAGCAGTCCCTGCGCCGCTGGCTCGGTGAGGGTTTCGATGCGGACGCAGACCTCGTGGGACAGCTTCAGTCCGGCCGTTTCCGCGAGTCTCACGCCGGAGAGTATCTGGAGCGCCTGCGCCGCCAATTCGAGGGTCGAGTCGTGGCCGACATGCTCTGCTTTCTCCGCCTGCACGCGGAGCTTTCGCTTCGCGCCAAGGGCGTGCTGATGATGCGGGAGCAAGGCTTCGACCCCCCTCACGACCCGGAAGTAGGTGAGAAGTTGCAGGAACTGGATTATTTGAGGGCCACCATCGGCCGGACCGGGATGAGGGCACTGCTGCCGCTGGTCGGAACCGGGAGCCGGGAGCTGTGGCAGCTGTTCATGCTCCGAAAAGAGTGAAAATGCCCGGCCGGCGTCTACCGGCCAGCCGGGCAACATCTATTCGAGTGCCCTCTACATTGGCACCCATAGGGCACCTATCCGTCTGATCAGAAGATTAGCGACTCAGACAGTTGAGTCCATTAACTGTCAGAATAGA
>JBFGHG010000925.1:0-1600 GCA_041578395.1 Acidobacteriota bacterium | reverse complement strand
CAACCAGCGCTTCGGCAACGAAGGCCGGCCCGGCTGGAAGACCGAGCGGGGACGCGTGTACATCATTCACGGACCGCCCGACGACGTCCGCTACTCCTACGGCAGGCGCGTCCGCGTCACGGTGCACCGGCCGACTCCCATCCTGAACCCGGGCGGGGGCCCCACCCCGGTCGTGGCGGTCGAAGTGCAGTCTCCCGAGAGCGAGGCCTGGAACTACTACCGGGTGGACGGCTCGCGCTCCGTACCGGGCCTGTTCAGCGTCATCTTCGCCAAGATGCGAGCCGACCCCCTCTACGAGGTCGAACGCTGGACCAAGCGCGTCGACCCCAACGCCGACGTCGCCCGCAGGCTCGAGCGGGACCGGGCGATCAAGGCCTTCGCCACGCGGCCCGGGATTTACCTGACCAACGACTTCCGCGTGCTGTACGCCGGCGCGCCCCGCTACGTGGACGTGGACGAACTGATCCGCGGCGTCTTCCACCCCTACACCCCTCCCGTGGACCACTTCGAGATGAACACGGCCATCGCCGACCTGCAGCAGTCCTCCGGCGAGATTCTCGAGGAGAAGCTGGAGCGACGCGAACGGCTCCGCAAGCTGGTCGACAGCCGGGTCTTCTTCGGCCGGCTGCCGGTCGAGGTGGGGGTCGGGTACCTCAAGTTCCTGGAGGGCCGGGTCCACCTCCCCGTGCGCCTGGGAATCGAGATCCCCGGCGAACAGCCCGCGCCCTCCCTCGAACTGCTGGTCGAGCTGGCCAACTCCGCGGGCCGGGTGGTGGCCACTTTTTCCGACAAGATCGAGGGACGGGACGGCCAGCCGCTCGGCGGAGAGATCTCCTACCAATCCAGGCTGGTGGCGTCCCCGGGACAGCACACCCTGCGGGTGACCGTGGCCGACGAGGCCAACCAGAGGATCGGCACCTGGAGCGAGGCCGTGACCGTCCCCGACCTGAACCTCCCCGGTTTCGGCGCCAGCGAACTGGTCCTGTGCGAGCAGGTGATCCCCCGCAAGGACTTCGAAAAGCGCCAGCGGAAGGGGGAGCGGCGCCGGGGCCAGCGCGAGGCGCCCCTGGCTTTCGACGATTACGTGTTCCTGCCGGCGATGGGAGGCAGCTTCCGGCGCCGCCAGAACCTCACCACCCTGCTCGAGGTGTACAACCCCAGCCTCTCGTCGGGCAGCCCCAGGGTGGAGATCCAGTCCTCGTTCCGGCGGGAGGACGGTTCGGAGCTCGACTTCCCGGTGCGCCAGCTCGACTACCTGACGGACCGGTCCGGAAATACCATCATTTATGCCTTCACCGTGCCGTTGAGGCAGTTCGACCCGGGCGACTATCACTTCACGGTCGAGATCACCGACTCACCGACGGGTCAGGTGGTGCGTAAATCGGTGCCGTTTCGCATTCGTTGACTCACCCTGACTCTCGCAGACTCTCGCCAAGCTGACCGAGAGGTTCGGAGGGCCGGAATCGCTCGGCGGGATCGGGGGCCGTCGAAGTCCAATTTCTTGAATTCCTGGGCGAGGCAGCATCCATTTTTTTGAACGCCCGGATGGATGCCCGACGCGGCGCCGGAGCGGTCTCCCAACCGACCAGGGTTGTGCTTT
>JBFGHG010000924.1:0-1617 GCA_041578395.1 Acidobacteriota bacterium | reverse complement strand
GGTGGGGAGCCGCCGGAAGCGCAGCTGCCCGGGGTCGTCTCCCAGCACCTTGGTGGGCCGGAACTCGGGAAAGCCGGAATGACCCACGCAGCGACCCTTCAGGCCCCAGAAGGGATGGTCGTCGTAGATCACGCAGTGGTGCTCGTGTCCCCAGTACCAGGCGTAGATCTGGCGGTTGGCGAGGAACTCCCCCAGATCCTTGATCAGCCCGCGCTCCTGGCCGGCCTGTCCGTGCTTCAGGGCCTCCAGGATCGAGTAGGGCTGATGGTGCGAGAAGAGGACGACCTTGCGCCCGGCGGCCCGTCCCACCAGCTGCCGAATCCAGTCGCGCTGCTTGCCGTGCAGCCGGTGGTCCTTGTAGGCCGTGTCCATGCCCACCAGCACCCAGTGGTCGTTTTCCAGGGCGCAGAAGCTCGAGGGCTGCCCGAACTGGGCCAGCGCCTGTTTGAAGTAGGCCCGCCCGCCCGTGTACATCTCGTGGTTGCCGTTGAGCGCCCGGCTCAGGGCCCCGTCCACGCGCGGCCAGAAGGCCAGGAAGCGGTCGCGGACCTCGTCGTCGTCGCCGGCGTAGTAGACGTCGCCCAGGTGGAAGACCAGGTCGAAGCCGCCCGCGTCCGCCTCGATCGACTTCTGGCAGGGCGGCGCGCCGTACAATCCGCTGCCCCAGTCGCTCAGCACGGCGATGCGCGTCCGGTTGGGGAGCCGGTCCACGCGTCCGTCCCAGTCGACGAAGTCGTGTTTGGCCAGCTTCTTCCACCAGTCGAAGAAGCTGCCCGCCCAGCCGAAGAAGTCCCGCTGGTCGAAGCGGGCTTCGAGGGCGCCGGAGCTGCCCTCGTCGACCTTCTGCTCCTCCAGGGCCTGTCGGGCCAGGAAGGTCTGCAGCAGCGAAGTGGCCTGGTCCCGTGACGCCGTCATCACGCCGGCGGCCCCCTGCTCGGCCTCCAGCAGCCGCAGCGCATGGCTCAACTCTGCCACCATTTCGGGGGAGGACAGCGCGGTGCCGCGCGCCTCCAGCGCACCGGAGCCGGCCGACTCCAGACCCGATTCCAGACCCATTTGCAAGCTCTGATGGTTGACGATCACCGGTCGCGGCATGGGAATCCCCCTTTGTGAACGGACGTTGGAAAAACTGTGAGAAAAGCATATCAGAGTCGGACGGCTCCGTCCCGGGAATCGGAGTGGTATACTCGCGCTCCGCCATGCGAACAGCGACCAGAGCGGACCGCTACCGCGCACTTCGCCAAAAGATCGACTCCGTGCTGGACGGCGAGAACGACCCGCTGGTCTGGATGTCGACGCTGCCGGTCCTGGCCGCCCGGGAGCTGGGGTTTCTCTGGGTGGGCTTCTACGTGGTGCGCGGGGAAGAACTGCGGGTCGGACCCTACCGGGGCGAACTCGGGTGTCTGCGCATCCCCTTCGGCCGCGGGGTCTGCGGGGCCTGTGCTCAGCTGCGCGAAACTGTGATCGTCCCGGACGTCCACCGCTTCGAGGGGCACATCGCCTGCGACAGCCGGGCGGAGTCGGAGATCGTGGTGCCCGTGTTCGCCTCGGACGGCCGGCTGCGCGCCGAGCGGGTCGTCGATTCGGACCGTCCGGCGGACTTCGGCGAGCTGGACC
>JBFGHG010000923.1:0-1624 GCA_041578395.1 Acidobacteriota bacterium | reverse complement strand
GCCACCTCGGGAATCGCGGGCAGGGATGCCCGTTCCACCTCGGGAATCGCGGGCAGGGATGCCCGTTCCACCTACTTACTCGGCGGTCATTTTCAGGTTCGAGGCGACCTGGGCCAGCTGAGTTTTCACCGAGTTGGCCAGCTCGACGGCTTTGGCCAGATCGGCGTTCTGGTAGGCCTCTTTCGCCTGTCCCCAGAGTTCCTGGACCTGGGTCAGCGAGGACTTGGCTGCTTCGACCGCCTCCTCGTCCACGCCTTCGCTGCGGCGCAGCCGGCGTGACTTGGACAGCTCCTCGATCCGCCCCTGGATTTCCTCCACCTTGGCCGGCAAGGCCTCGGACATCGAGTTCCAGCCCTCGGTCAGCTCCTGCTTGCGGGCTTCAGCGGCCTGCTTGACCTCGTCCACCTTGGCGGGAATGCCCTGGGCGGTTTCGACCACGACGGCGTAGTCACCCTCGTCGAACTTGGCTCGGGCCTCGCTCAGGGACTCTCGCAACTCGGCCAGCCCTTCGCCGGCGTACTTCTCCACGTCCTCCCCGAGGTTCTCCACCGTCGCCTCGGCTTCCTTCAGGGCTTCCTCGGCCGGACCCTTGGCGCAGGCCGCTACCAGTACCAACGATGCCAACAGACACAAAAACCGTGTGAGTTTCATCTTCGTTTCCCCCCTTGAACCTCCCGCGAGGCTTTGTAACTTGCCAGCAGGATACCACGAGCACCTCCCGAGTCAGCGCAAGACTGCCGGCGGCACGGCGGAAAAAAGGCGGATTCCCTGCGCGTCCAGGGCCCCGAACAGCATCTGCGCGATCACGGGCCGGCTCGCGAAGATCCGGATGTACCCTCCCGCCTGTCCCGCGGAGGCGGCCACCAGCTCGGGGACCAGCGGCGAGACGCGCTCTCCCGCGGCCAGCTGGATCCGGGCGCTTCCCGCCATGCTTCCGTCGGCCCGAAAGACGACGACGTCGACCTCGGCCGAAGCGCTGCAGGCGGCTTCGAACGGGGACCCGGGATAAAAGAAGGCCAGACCGGTGAAGAATCCGGGCACGTTGGCCACCTGGCTGAAGACGGCCTCCTCGAAGGCCTCGCTCTGCAGCGGCAGGGCGGCGGCGTAGCGGAAGCGGTCGGGGTCGCCGAACATCACGTCGCCCAGGACGCCGTCTCCGTCGGCCTCCACCAGCAGGGAGCCGACCAGGGTGCCGAACAGCTCGCCGGCATCGCTCGACAACTGTTCGCCCGATGCCAGCATCCGCGTCTGGGGGGCTCCGATCACGCTGCCGTCGGCGCCCACGGCGGTCAGCACCACGGTGCGGTCGGCCGGGCTGGCGTTGACGAGGTTCACGCTGGTGAAGATCCCGGCCTGGCTGGCCAGCTGTGCCGAATAGGACCGTCCCGGCTGATCGGGCCGCGCCGCGTTCAATCCCAGAATGGTCTGCCGGTCCGGCAGCTGGATGAGCTGGTAGCCGAACTGAAAACGGCCGTGCCGCAATCGGGCAGCTCTCCTTACAATCCGCTGCAGATGCTCACTTATCTGCGGCAAAACCTCAGCCAATTCACCCCGGAGATGCAGCTTGGCATCTTGGAAAATTTCCAGGGGATGACCCGCGACGATATGATGGATATCGAAACCT
>JBFGHG010000922.1:0-1629 GCA_041578395.1 Acidobacteriota bacterium | reverse complement strand
CGGCGCTCTTCTTCTCGCCCTCGGGAGAGGGTTTGGCCGCCACGGGAAGTTTCTCGGCCGCCCGCGTGTCCGAAGCGCGCTCCGGCCCGCGCCCCAGCAGCGTCCCGTCGAACAGGGTGGCCGGCGCCAGGAAGATGAAGACCAGAATCACCAGCACGATGATGTCGTACTGCCAGGAACCCCGGCTGTAGGTCCAGAACAACACCCTGCGAATCGCTTGCCACATGGTCAGTTCAGCCGCGTCTGCTCCATGGCGTAGTAGAGGTTCTCGACGCGGTTCAGGATCTTGCCGTCGCGCATCTCGATGATCCTCCCCGCGTTGGACGCGACCTCGGGATCGTGGGTGATCATCAGGATCGTCTGCCGGTAGCGCAGATTCAGCTCCTGCAGCATGTCCAGGACCATCTGCGAGTTGTCCGAGTCCAGGTTCCCGGTCGGCTCGTCCGCCAGCAGGATCTTGGGGCGGTTGATGATGGCCCGGGCGATGGCGACGCGCTGCTGCTCACCGCCGGACAGCTCGGTGGGCTTGTGGAACATCTTCCCTTCCAGCCCCAGCAGCCCCAGGATCTGGCGCGCGTCCTGCCCGTTGATGCGGCCGTTGCCGCGGATCTCCTTGGCCAGCTCGATGTTGTCGCGGGCGCTCAGGGTGGGCAGCAGGTTGAAGCGCTGGAAGACGAACCCCACCTTTTCGCGGCGGATGCTGGTGCGTTCGGCGTCCGAGACCGAGGCGATGTCGGTCCCTTCGATGAAGATCCGGCCCCGCGTGGGCTGCAGCAACCCGCCCAGCAAGTGCAGCAGGGTCGATTTGCCGCACCCGGAGGGGCCCATGATGGCGACGAACTCCCCCTCCTTGACGGTCATGTCCACGCCCCGCAGCGCGGGCACGTCGATCTTGCCGATCTTGTAGACCATGTGGAGGTTCTCGACCGCCAGCAGGTCCCGCTTCTGTCTGATGTCCACGGCGTTATTCATAGCCGAGAGCCTTGATGGGGTCCAGGTGCGCCGCTTTCACCGCCGGATACATGGCCCCGAACGTTCCCCCCGCGATCGCCAGCAACGCGGCACCGGCTCTCCAGTAGGGAGAAATGTCGACGGGCATCCCCGGAAAAGCGGCCAGCACGAGCTCGATCGAAATCCACGACAGGCCGAATCCGCACAATACCCCCAGCGTGCAGATGACCAGCGACTCGCGCAAGATGAGCTGGACGATGTAGGACTTCGAGGCCCCCAACGACTTCAAAATGCCGATCTCCCGCGTCCTCTCGGTGATTGTACTGTACATCGCCAGCAGGATCATCAGAAAACTGATCATCGACGACAGAAAGACCACGGCCATGATGAACTGCTTGAAGACCGGGGTGGTGGCCGCCATCAGTTCCTGCAACTCCGCTGTCTTCGTAATCTTATAATTCTTCAGGCGCTCCTTCAACCGCGCATCTACTTCGTCCACCTGACTTTCGGGCGACACGCGAATGAAGAACATGGTGGCCTTGTCGGGTGTGCCGTTCATCTCCTGCAGAGTGTTCAGGGGCAGCAGCACGCGGGCCCCGATGCCTTCTTGAAAAATGCCGGTGATTCTGAAGTTGTTGCCCAGCAGTTCCAGGGCGTCTCCCACGTCCAGCTTGCGGG
>JBFGHG010000921.1:0-1634 GCA_041578395.1 Acidobacteriota bacterium | reverse complement strand
CCCCACACCAACCCCGTGGCGCGGGCATCCTGCCCGCGATTCCGGATGGACGGCCTGGAAGGCCCCCCACTCAGGACTTCCTGGAAGTCTCCACCAGCACGCCCGACACCAGCTGCTCGACCTTGCGGCTCTTGCACTTGGGGCAGCGGAACTTCTTCTTCTCGTACTCGGAGATCGACACGGTTTCCTGAAAGCTCTCGCCGCACTTCAGACACTCGAATTCGTAGACAGGCATCTCGAGCCCCTCCTGACCCCGATTATACTCCGGCCCCGGGCGCCCGGGCAGGGCGGGAGACCCCTTCCAGGACGCGCACGGTGTCGCGCGCGATGAGCAGTTCCTCGTTGGTGGGGATCACCCAGGCTTCCAGGGTGCTGCCGTCGGCGCTCACCATGCCCAGGCTGCCCGGCTCGCGCGACTGATTGCGTCCGGGGTCCAGTTCGAGCCCGATCGCCTCCAGCCCCTGACAGATGCGGCGCCGGATCACGGCCGAGTTCTCTCCGATGCCGCCGGTGAAAATCAGCGCGTCGGCCCCGCCCATCTCCGCCAGATAGGCGCCCACGTACTTGCGCACCCGCAAGCAGAACATGTCGATCGCCAGCCGGGCGCGGCGGTCCTGGTTTTCGGCCTCCTCCTCGAGCAGCTCGCGCATGTCTCCGGTGATGCCGGAAATGCCCAGCAGGCCCGAGTGCTTGTTGAGCAGGCTGTCGACTTCGGAGAAGTTCAGGCCTTCCTTGTAGGCCAGGAACTCCACCACCGAAGGGTCCAAATCGCCGCAGCGGGTGGCCATCATCAGGCCTTCCAGAGGGGTGAAGCCCATCGACGTGTCCAGGGACCGTCCCCCGCGGATGGCGCAGGCCGAACAGCCGTTGCCCAGGTGCAGGGTGATGGCGTTGACCTGCTCCCGCTCGATCCCCTTCAGGCGCCGGTAGCGGTACCCGATGTAGCGGTGCGAGGTGCCGTGAAAGCCGTAGCGCCGGATCTTGTGGCGCCGGTAGAACTGGTAGGGGATGCCGTAGAGGTAGGCCTCCTCCGGCATGGTGGCGTGAAAGGCGGTGTCGAAGACGGCCACCTGCGGCACTTCGGAACCCAGCAGCCGGCGGACCTCCCGGATTCCCTTCAGGTTGGCCGGATTGTGCAGCGGCGCCAGTTCCACGCACTCCTCGATCCCCGCCACCACCTCGGCGTCGATCCGCACCGATTCCCGGAACTTCTCTCCGCCGTGGACCACCCGGTGTCCGACGGCGTGGATGTCGTCTGCCGAGCGGATCTCGTCGATCCCGTTCCCCTCCTCGGTCAGCCAGCCCAGCAGCAGGTCGATGGCCGCGTGGTGATTGCGCAGCGGGGCCGTCTTCTTGACGGGTGCGGCACCTTCCGGCTCGAGGTGGATCAGGGAATGGGAGCCGATCCGTTCCAGCACCCCACTGGCCAGGCGGCGGTCCTGGTCGCGCGCGATGCGCTCGATATCCGTCGCGATGACCTGGAATTTCAGCGTGGCCGACCCGCAGTTGAGCACCAGTACGTTCATGGCCTGCCAGGATACCACCGGGGAAAAATCCGCCCGGGCCAAAAAAAATGACCGCGACCTGAACATTTCCCCCCGGGCCGTGTCCACACAATCAAGGCGCAGACGGTT
>JBFGHG010000920.1:0-1636 GCA_041578395.1 Acidobacteriota bacterium | reverse complement strand
GACCAGCTGACCCGGCAACCCTGGGCTGTTTGAACATTGAGAATTGAGAATTGAGATTTATGGGTCATCCGGGAAATGGGTACATCAGACTCGTTCCAGCTCCTCGTGGAGGAAGTAGAGGCAGAGCTTGAAGTACTCCATGTCTCGGAACCCGTAGGCCCTCCGCTTGAGCACTTTGATCTTGTTGTTGAGGCCCTCCAGGGGCCCGCAGGAGATGCGGTGTCCGAAGTAGGACAACAGACCCTCCCAGTACTTGTCCAGCGTCTTGGCCAACCGGGTGAAAGAGCGGTTGCCCAGAGCCTGGGCCTGCGCGATCCAGTCCCGCAGGAAGTCCTCCCCCGCCTCCCGGTGGGGCAGGTTCCAGAACTGGCGCAGCTGCTCCTTGAGCAGGTAGGCCTGGTACAGCGGCTCGTTGAGTTCCATCAGCCGCATCAGTCGCTCCAGCGAGTTCTCGCTGAGGTTCTCCAGACCACGCAGCAGCAGGAAACGGCTCCCCTTGAGCACCCGTTTGCCCTCCTTTGGCAGGCGCCGCATCATCTCCCGGCGGGTCTCGTCGATGGCCCGGTTGGCCAGGGCCACCACGTGGTAGGGATCGTGCACCGCCTCCACTTTCCCGCCGAAGGCCAAACGCAGGGCTCGCAGGTAGGGATCCCACAGGTCGACGGCCACGGCCCGCAGGCTCGGGCAGCGGCGGCGCAGACGGCACAGGAAGGGCAGCAGCGCCGCCGTGTCCTTTCCCTTCTGCAAGTGCACGATCTGTCCGCTCTCCAGGTCCAGCACCACCGTCATGTAGACGTGCCCCCGATGGGTGGCGAACTCGTCCACCGCCAGCCAGCGCAGCTTGGAGAGCTTGCGCTTCTTCAGCCGCTTCCCCAGGTGCTCCTTGTGGATCTGCTTGACCAGGTCCCAGCCCACCCCCAGCAAGTCGGCCACCGCCTTGATGGTCAGGGCCCGGCACATCTGCAGCACCAACCGGCCGAAGGCTTTCAGGTAGCGGCGCCGGCCTGGGGCGAAGTCGATCGGCTCCCGGTAGATCCCCCCGCAGTCGTTGCACTCCTGCCGGTGTCCATGCAGCACCACGTATTGGCGGTGCCGCCCCACCGGCAGCGCCACGAACGTCCGGACGAAGCGGCCCCGCAAGCGCAGCCGATGCCAGCGGGCCCCGCAGTTGCGGCAGCGCCGTTTGTGGGCCGCCCGCTGCACGTGAAAGCAGACGCGGCCTCCCTGGAACTCGCTGCGCAGATGGACATACCCTCGCACTCCGAGGGTGTGGTACAAGTAGCTGGTCGTCGCCATTGTCCGTTCCTCCTTGGCTTTTGCTTGCACACAAAAACCCGAGAGTGCCGGACAGGGCGGCGACGGTCAATCCCTGCGCCCTCCATCCGCCCGCTTCCACTTCTGCCCCTTGCCCTCGTACCAGCGCGTCCGCCTCAGATCGGCCCGCAGCGGTCAAGGGCGCGCGCTCCCGCGCGGCGCTGCGAACCCTTGAGGGCGAGGACCGATCGGGGAAACTTCCAGACGAGGGAAGCAACTCGTGCCAATGGACACTTTTCGTGGCGACCATGTACTCTTTTTCCGGAAGAACCTCAATTTTCAATGGTCAAACGAAGAATCTTTCCTTTTCGCGGGCCTTTTC
>JBFGHG010000919.1:0-1650 GCA_041578395.1 Acidobacteriota bacterium | reverse complement strand
GGGGATGTCTCCGCCATGCCCCCAATAAACGTCGCCGCCTAAGTTGATCCGCACAGTGCCGAGTCCGTACCCCTCGATGCCGAATTCGGGGACGGACGCAGGGTGAAAGGTGAGCATCTGGTCGAGCGAGCCGGAGTCGAGGACCTCTCCTTCAAAGAGAAGCCAACCCCAGGTGGCGACATCGGCGGCCGTTGAAATGAGGGCCCCGGCTGTCCAGGTGGAGCTGTGCAGAGCCGTCCTCGGCGCCAGCGACGCGTCGACATACTGTCCGTCGCGATCGATGTCGGTCCAGCCGTGAGCGAAGGTTCCGGGCAGAGATTCTTCAACCGGCAGGAAGGTAGTGTCGAGGCCCAGCGGTTCCAGCAGGCGCTGGCGCAGTTCTGTGGATACCTGCGAACCGGTTGCCTGCTCCACGATCAGGCCCAGCAGAAGGTATCCGCTATTGGAATAGTGCCAGCCACCTCCGGGCGGAAAGTAAGGGGGCCGGGTGAAGCCCAGTATTTCCTCGGCCGTCCAGACTCTGCCTGGGTTGGCAAAAACGTCGGTCCAAAAAAAGGGATTATCTTCGGTGAAATTGTGAACGCCACTCGTATGATTCAGGAGTTGGCGGATGGTGGCACGGCCGTCTACGTTGGGAAAGCTCGGGAGCCAGCTGTTCAGCGGATCGTCCAGGCTGAGCAGCCCGGCTTCGTTCAGTTTGAGGACAAGTGCGGCGACAAAGTTTTTCGTGATGCTTCCAATGTCGAAAAACATCTCGGATGCGAGAGGGACGGAGGCGGTTGAATTCCCGCTGGATCCGGTCCAGAGCGGTTGGCCGGGCATAGCGACGGCCGCCGACACCCCCATGAGGTTGTTCGTGGCGCGCGCCAGGTCCAAGGCCTGCTGCAGCTCCTGGCCAAAGGCATGTTCCGCATAGGGCGTGCCCACGCCAGCTCTCACCGGGAAGTTGGAAATCTGCAGGCCGCCCTGCACATCCGGTCCGGAGGTCACCGTCAAGGCTTCCAGGTGAGACGGCTTATTGACCGAAACCGTGACGTATCCGCTGAAGGTCTCCGGCAGTTCAGTGTCGAATACCTCGTGCACGAAAATTGCCAGTGGTCCAGTGGCGGTGCCCCGTCGCGTCAACTGGCCAACTCCGGACTCGTTGAAGAAATCGACCGTCCAATTGTAGGAACCGGCTTCGCAGGGGGCGATGGAGAAGGCCGTCGAGTCAATCCCGCCGTTGTCGGGCAAAAGAACCCGTCGAGCGCTGAACCCCCAACGCTCGGCGGGAGCGGCCGAGGTGCTGAAACCGATCTGGTCGATGATCTGGAACTGGCCATCCGTCTGGACTGCTCTCACCTGCACATCGGCAGTCAAGGCGACGTCTTGACCGGCTACACAATCCCCATTCTGCTGCCAAAAGCCGAAGCCCTGGTAACCCCCCGCATCGCTCTTGGTCAGTTGTCCGAACATTCCCTGCCCTGGTGCCAGGGATACCGAAATCGCACCATCGCTGATCGCCTGGCCGTTGAACTCAAACATCCCGGCGGCCGCTTCAAAGTCTCCCTCAAAGAAGAGGAACTCGCCGTCGCATTGTTTGTCCGACAGGTTGTTGAAGCTCAGGTTCGCAGTGAAGAGAACACCGTCGAAGTCACCGGCGACAAGGCG
>JBFGHG010000918.1:0-1653 GCA_041578395.1 Acidobacteriota bacterium | reverse complement strand
GTGGAGCGGGAGACGGGGCTCGAACCCGCGACGTCCAGCTTGGGAAGCTGGCATTCTACCACTGAATTACTCCCGCTCAGTCTCCCATTCTAAGCCAAATCCTCGCCAACTCCAAACCGAATCGGCAGCATCCCCCGGCTATTCGCCGGTTCATCTGCCGCCGGAAACGACCGGCCAGGGATGCCCTCCCACCTCTGGCACGCAAGTTGCCCTTCTGAAGGTGAGATGCGAAGGAGTCTCAGAGAGGTGATGCAGGCCCATCCCGGGCGCGGCAGGGTTTCACGAGCCTGCCGTCGCCCCGTTGGAGGCCACAGGAGTCCGGCAAGGGTCGGCCGGGAAGACGGCGGGACGCGGCGCCCAAACTCAATGGGACCAATAGTTTGAGTCACGACTCCAGCATTGCGTGAGTGCGGATCGGCGCATGCGGCCGCGGGTCCAACGAGGGTCCGCTGCGCGCAGCAACCTGATCAGGAGGCCGGAAAGGGGGCAACTTTCGGACCACCAGAAATTACCGCGTGGCGGGAAGATTTCCCGCCCGGGCAGTCGGCAGCCCGTTTCGACGAGAGCGAGGGCTCAGCGTATTGGGGCTCCACGAGGGGAACGCCATGCGAGTCGTATTCGTGCTCGAAGAAGAGGGAAGCGTGCCGTCTGCCGCAGCCTTGGGAGAGGTGTTCGAACTGCTGGGCAGGCGCGGGTTCCAGGTCCGGTCCGAGGTGTTCGAGCAACTCCTGGTTCGGCCCGAGCTGCTGGTGGCCGAAGGAGACCTCTACGTCCTGCACTCCCATCATCCGGTCGCGCTGAGTTTGGCCGGCATCCTGAGCCGCCAGGGAGTACGCATCCTCAACCCCTACCCCAGCTGCGCCTGGACGTTCGACCGCCTGGAGGCCATGCAGCGGCTGCACTCGGCGGGGGTTGCAGTGCCGCGCACCTGGACCACTTCCGATCCGGCCTTCGTCCGCGGTTTGCTGGAGCGGACGCCGCTGGTCGCCCGGCCCGTCCGCGCCTGTGACGGGTCCGAGTGGCGGCCGGTCACCGATTCCAGTTCGATCGAGGGCTGGCTGCGGGAATCCGAGCCGCAGCTGTTTCAAGAGCGCCTGGGAGGCGAGGTAGACCGGTTCCGGGCCAATGTGGTGGGCGGGCAGGTCTTCCTCCACCGCGTGTCGGCCGAGGGCCGGCTGCTCCCCTGCCGCGCCAGCGTGGAGATTTACGACCTGGCGCACCATTGCGGACAGGCCCTGGCCCTGTACATGTACAGCGTGGACATGGTGGGGACGCGTGGCGGCTTCTACGTCACCGGGGTGGACTACGTGCCCGACTACCGCAGCCCGGGCCTGGCCGAACCCGTGGCGGACTGTGTGCAGCAGTACTTCCGGCGTTTTCACCCCGAACGGGGAAGCGGACGGAAGAAGCTCGACCTGCAGGAAGTCCGGGAAGCCTCGGCGGACCGGGTACCCTCGACCTGAACCCTCAGGGGACGCGCATCAGCAGCAGCGTGACGTCGTCTTCCAGCGCGTCGCCGCCGAACTCCCGGGCCTTCTCCAGTACCGATCCGGCGATCTCCTCCAGAGAGCCTCGGCGGGTCTCGCGCACCGTCGACGAGATCCCCTCCGTCCCGAAGTATTCCCCCGCGGCGTTCTCGACGTCCACCAGGCC
>JBFGHG010000917.1:0-1655 GCA_041578395.1 Acidobacteriota bacterium | reverse complement strand
TTCGCGCAGCGCCAGATCATCGGCCGGCTGTTGCGGGACGACAACCTGAACCTCGTCACGGTGGTGGACCCGCTGACCGGGCGCGCCGACAACATCGTCAACATCGAGCCCTCGGCCAAGTCGTGGTACTCGGGCCTGCTCTTCAACCTGCGCAAGCGGCCCAGCCAGTGGAAATCGATCGGCTACGGCTTCGACGTCAACTACACGCTCTCCAAGACGCTGACCTACTTCGACGACGACCAGATCCCCTTCAACGTGGGCGGCCAGATCGACCTGCTGCTGGGGATCAACAACCTGGCGCTGGAGAAGGGCTACGGGCTGACCGACGAGCGCCACCGGGTGAGCTTCTACGGCCAGTTCGACTTCCCGTGGCGCATCCGGGTGTCTCCCATCTGGACGGTCGCCTCGAGCGTCCCGGGCAACCTGTTCGTGCCGCAGCTGAACACGCGCCTGCCCCTGCTGGCGCGCAACGCCCTGGCGCGGTCGGTGCGGACGGGGGCGGAGCTGAACCAGGTGATTCAGACCTGGAACAGCTCGCCGGACCGGATCGGCCCGGAGCTGGGCCTGGTCGACCCCAACCTGGAGTTCGGGGACACCTTCAACGCCTTCGACTTGCGGCTCTCCAAGACGGTGGGCGGCGACCGCCACCGGGTGGAGCTGATCGGGGAGGTCTTCAACCTCTTCAACATCACCAACATCCGGGGCTTCAACAACAACAACTACTTCGGCTTCAGCACCGCGCTGGGCCCCTCGCTGGGGGCGCCCCTGCGGACGGCCGGTGGTTTTTTCGGCGCCGGAGGCCCGCGCGCCTTCCAGCTGGCCGTGCGGTACCAGTTCTGAGCGGAAGTGGCACGGGCCTCCTGGTTCGTGATTCCGGCCTGGAGCCTGGAAGCCCGTGCCATGATCCGTTATCCTGTCCGGCATGGACGAGCGCCAATTCTGCAACGAGTCGAAGACCACCCGGCCTGCCGTGCTGAACTGCCCCCGCTGCCGGTCGCAGGAAACCTATGAATTGCGCTGGCTGGTGCGGAAAAAGAAGAAGCAGCTGACCGGACGCGCCGACGAACGGGCCCGCGCCCGCTTCGCCAAGTTCCAGAGCTACATGCTCCTGCTGGACGACGTGGTGCAGTGCAGCCGCTGCCGCAGCCGGATCGAAGTCTCCGGAATGAAGACCACCGCCTACCTGGACGACTGATCCAGCTCTCGAAGAAGAGGACTCTCATGCCCAAGCTCACAGTGGACGGTTTCGGCACTTTCGACGTGCCCGAGGGAAAACGCCTGGTGCTCGCCGTGGAGCAGGACGCGGGCGTGGACATCCTGCACGCCTGCGGCGGCAACGCCCGCTGCACCACCTGCCGGGTGGAATTCCTGCAAGGGGAGCCGGAGAAGATGACCCGGGCCGAGCGCGAGCGGCTGGAGGCGAAAGGTCTGGAAGGGGTGCGGCTCTCCTGTCAGATCCTGTGCGAGACCGACATGTCGGTCCGTGCCGTGATCCGTCTGGAAGGGAGCGGCCGGCCCGACCCAGGCCCGCCGCCGGCCGAGACCATTACCCCCGAACCGGAGTGGGAGACCGCCTGAGGGGCGCCGCTGCCGCCACCCGCTACCGGATCAGGCTGCGGTAGACGATCTCCAGCCACTGCCCGGTGTTGATGAAG
>JBFGHG010000916.1:0-1664 GCA_041578395.1 Acidobacteriota bacterium | reverse complement strand
TCGCGCAGCGTGACGAGCGGAAAGTGCGCCTGCTCCACCCCTTCGAAGACCAGGAAACCAGTGTGAAAGAGGAACCCGAGGCCCACCGCGGCCAGTGCCACCCGGTAAAAGAGGTCCTTCTTGGTGGCGAACGAAACCACGCTGTGGATGAGCCCCACCACGTACGAACAGAAGGCCGCGGTGAAGAGCAGACTGCTCATTCAGAGAATTATAACACCCGGCGGGCCAGTGGGTTCGGGCGTTCGTGCTATATTGCCGGACGTGGATTTCGGGGGCGTCGACCTGGCCAATCTGCTGCTGTGGCTCGTGGTGCTGCTCTTCTCTCTGAGCGTGCACGAGTCGGCCCATGCCTGGTCGGCGGACCGCCTGGGGGATCCCACGGCCCGCATGCTGGGGCGGGTCACACTGAACCCGATCTCGCACATCGACCCCATCGGAACCCTGCTCTTTCCGGTCCTCACCTCGCTGCTGGGCGGGGTGATCTTCGGCTGGGCCAAACCGGTGCCCGTCAATCCCTTCAACCTGGCCAAACCGCGTTTTCACCACGCCCTGATCGCCGCCGCCGGACCGGCCAGCAACGTCCTGCTCGCCCTCGTCTGCCTGGCCGGCCTGCAGGTGCTGGTGACGGGGTTTTCGGACCGGACGCTGGGCAGCACCGGGATCCTCTTCGCCCTGGTGGAGATGTTCCGGATCGGACTGCTCCTGAACGTGGTGCTGGCGGTCTTCAACCTGTTTCCGATCCCCCCGCTGGACGGCGGCTGGATCCTGGCCGGCGTGCTGCCCGAGTCCATGGCCCGCTGGGTGGACGCCATCCGGCCCTACGGCTTCGTGCTGCTGGTCGTGCTGCTCTATTCGGGCGTCTTTTACGCCGTGCTGGGCCCGGTGCTGGCGGCCGTCTGGAGCCTGATTCCCTCATGAAAAAGCGAGTCTTCAGCGGCATGCGGCCCACCGGCCCGCTTCATCTGGGCCACCTGGTGGGCGCCCTGGACAACTGGGTGCGGATGCAGGACGAGTACGACTGCATCTACGGCATCGTCGACTGGCACGCCCTGACCACCGAGTACCAGGACGTGGATCAGGTCCAGCCCAACGTCTTCGAGATCGCGCTGGACTGGATGGCGGCCGGCCTGGACCCGGAGCGGTCCATCCTGATGATCCAGTCGCGGGTTCCCGAGCACGCCGAGCTGTTCCTGCTGTTCGGCATGATCTGCCCGCTGGGCTGGCTGGAACGGGTGCCCACCTACAAGGAACAGATCCAGCAGCTGAAGGAGAAAGACCTGGGGACCATCGGCTTTTTGGGCTACCCGCTGCTGCAGGCCGCCGACATCCTGGTCTACAAGGCGGACACCGTCCCCGTCGGCGAGGACCAGGTGTCGCACATCGAACTCTGCCGGGAGGTCGCCCGCCGCTTCAACCATCTCTTCGAACCCGTCTTCCCGGAGCCGCAGGCCAAGCTGACCGTGGCCCCGCGGCTGCCGGGCACCGACGGGCGCAAGATGAGCAAGAGCTACGGCAACGAGATCCGGCTCTCGGACGAGACGGCCGAGATCCGCCGCAAGGTGATGACGATGATCACCGACCCCGCCCGCCAGCGGCGCACCGACCCGGGCACGCCCGCGCTGTGTCCGGTCTTCGATCACCACAAGGTCTTCACCGAGGAGGCC
>JBFGHG010000915.1:0-1695 GCA_041578395.1 Acidobacteriota bacterium | reverse complement strand
CGAACTGGGACTGGCCCGCAGCGTGCAGTCGGACATCCGGGGCGGCGGAGGCATTTCGCCGGAAGCGGAAAGCCGCGTGATCATCAGCAAGAAGATCAAAGACCTGATGTTCGAGGGCCAGCTGGAGCTCTGAAAGTCGGAGTAGCGGTTGAGTGACTCTGCCGGCGGCTGCCTCGATTTCCTGCAGCGCCTGATCCAAACCCGCAGCCTGTCCGGCCACGAAGGCGAGATCGCCGGCCTGGTCGAGGAGGAGATGCGCCGCCTCGGCTACACCGAGGTTCGCCGCGACGAGGCGGGCAACGTGATCGGCCGGATCGCCGGGCAGGGGACGGCCCCTTCGGTCATGCTCAACACCCACCTGGATCACGTCGACGTGGGCGACGAGCACGGCTGGCCCCATCCGCCCTTCGCGGGGGTCGTGAAGCAGGGACGCGTGTGGGGCCGCGGGGCGATGGACATCAAGGGTCCGCTGGCAGCCCAGGTCCATGCCGCCGGTACCCTGGGACGCACGCCGCCGGGGGACGTCTGGGTGACCGCCGTGGTGCAGGAAGAGGTGGGGGGACTGGGCGCCCGGCACCTGGCCAGGCACCTGGAGCCGGACCTGGTGGTGGTCGGCGAGGCCAGTTCCAACCAGCTGCGGCGCGGCCACCGGGGACGGACCGAGCTGCTGCTGCACGTGCAGGGGCGCAGCGCCCACGCCAGCGTCCCGGGAAATGGCGCCAACCCCTTGTACGTCGTCTGGCGATTCCTGCGCGAACTGGAGGGCTTGCGGATGCGGTCCACGCCCGACCTGGGCCCCAGCAGCGTGGCCCCGACGCTCATCCGCACGGATCAGATCAGCCCCAACGTGATCCCGGGCGAGGCCTGGCTCACCTGCGACTGGCGCAACACAGCCGGCGAATCCGGAGAGGAGTGCCGGCGCCGGCTGGAGCAGCTGGCCCATCAGTGCCAGATCTCCGGGACCCACGCCGAGGTGACGATTCCGGTCCACGAGCGGGTCAGCTACAACGGCTTCCGGGGCCGGATTCCGGCCGACAACCCGGCGTTTCTGCTGCCGTTGGACCACGCGGCGCTGGTGGCCGCCCGGAAGGTGCTCGGCGAGGCGACGGGGCTGGAAGACGAGCCGGTTCCCTGGAAGTTCGCCACCGACGGCGGGCACTTCTCGGCGGCCGGGATGACGGTGATCGGCTATGCGCCGGGGGAGGAACACCTGGCGCACACCGTGGACGAATCGATTGAAATCGCGCAGATCGAGGAGGCGCTCATCGGTTACCGGGCGCTCGTCCTCGACTGGCCTTCGCGCTGCTGAACGATGGCTGGCAAATCGGAATACCACCGCGACTCTCCCACCCTGACCGACTCTCTGGAATTCGCCGACTACCTGCAGGCGCTGGGAAGCATCGTCAACCGGGCCGAGACTCCCCTGACGGTGGGGGTCTTCGGTACCTGGGGTGCCGGCAAGACGAGCCTCATGAAGATGCTGAATCTCTTCGGGGAACTTATCGACGGGGACATCGCCCGAGCGCGGGAGGCGGCCGAGCAGGTCACAAACCCGGCCGAAGAGGACTCGGCAGCACAGCAGTTGCTGGCCATCATGCGCGAGGTGGAAGATCCGCGGCCGGCCCGCGAACGAGTGGCTGCCGGACTCGGACTGGGGCTGCTGGGCGACCCCCGGCGAGAGGTTCTCGAGCCGGG
>JBFGHG010000914.1:0-1698 GCA_041578395.1 Acidobacteriota bacterium | reverse complement strand
GATCTCCACCAAACGCCACCTACATCAGCCAGGTCAGGACAACAAAGATGGGCACCAGGATCAGGACGCTGTAGATCATGTAGCCGAAGAAGGAGGGCATCTTGACGCCGCTCTGCTCGGCGATGCTCTTGACCATGAAGTTGGGGCCGTTGCCGATGTAGGTGTTGGCGCCCATGAAGACCGCCCCCAGGCTGATGGCCACCAGCAGCGGCTCCATGATGGCGCGCCCGCCTGAAAGCATCACCTCGGAGACCCCTTCGAGGCTCTCGAGCGAGGCGGCCGTCTCCAGGAAGACGACGTAGGTGGGGGCGTTGTCCAGGAAGCTGGAGAGGATTCCCGTGGCCCAGAAGAAGCCGACGGGACCTTCCAGCCCCAGTTCCGGGCCCTTGATGTGCAGGATCTCGATCGGCACCTGCATGCAGATGAAGATGCCGGAAAACAGGGCAGCCACCTCGGTGATCGCGAAGTAGTCGAAGCGGTTGGCCACCCGGGTGTTGGGATGGGTGGAGAGGAGCGATCCGATCACCAGCCACAACATCACCATCTCGCGGAAGAAGACCGGCGGGTGAAAAGCGGTGCCCAGAAAGGGCTCGTGGGGGACGATCAACGCCACCGAGAGCACCACCCCCAGCAGGTAGAGGAAGTTCCGCTTGCCCGACAGCTCGAGCGGGCGCACCGTCCGTTCGTCCCGGATCAGGTCGCGCAGCCGCTCCTGGCGGTAGGCGATCGTGTCCCACACGAAGTAGACGGCCAGCAGGATCAGGTTGACGCCCAGCCAGTAGGGCCACAGATCGAGCGTCCAGGTGAAGGGGACGCCGCGCAGGTAGCCCAGAAAGAGGGGCGGGTCTCCGATGGGCAGCAGCAGCCCCCCGCAGTTGCAGACCGCGAAGATGAAGAAGACCACCGTGTGGACCTTGTGCTTGCGCTCCGCGTTGGTGGTCAGCAGCGGGCGGATCAGCACCATCGCGGCCCCCGTGGTGCCGATGAAGCTGGCGATGGCCGCCCCGATCCCGATGAACGCCGTGTTGGTCCCCGGGTGGGCGGGGATGTCTCCCCTCAGGTTGATCCCCCCGCTGATCACGTACAGCGCGAAGAGCAGCACGATGAAGGGGATGTACTCGGAAAAGACGGCGTTGCTGAAAGCGGCGAAGACCGTCTCGAGACCGGGCGCCGTGTCCTTGGCGTGAGTGAAGTGGTTCTCGATCCCTCCCGGGTGCGCCAGCCCGTAGTAGAAGAGCGTGACCGTCCCCAGCGCGCCCGAGACCAGGAAACGGTTCTGATTGTGGTGCCACCAGTGCGCGGTGGCCGGGATCAGCGGCAGCACGGCGATGCACAGCAGCAGCAGCGCGAAGGGCAGCACTGCCCACAGCGGCGGGAGGTAGTGCGCGGCCTCGACGGCCTTGGCCGGCTCCTCCGTGTAAAGGTACTCGCCCGGGATCAGTCCGGCGGCCAGCGCCAGCAGGTAGACGCCGATGAGGACCAGGATCGCCAGCGACACCTGCCGGGAGATCCGCTGCATCCGCTGGGCGTAGGTCTCCCCCGGCGGATGCTCGAACTTGCCTTCGTAATCGACGTGCTCGAGAAGGCTCGAGTCGGAATCGCTCATGCTTACACAACCTTCGCCATTGTTTCGGACCGTTTGCCGGACCCCGCGCCGGCGCCCTATTCTGCCACACACACTCGAAGCTCGAAGAATCG
>JBFGHG010000913.1:0-1718 GCA_041578395.1 Acidobacteriota bacterium | reverse complement strand
TGCCCGTGCCACTGCAGACCCTAGCCCGCCGCGGCCGCCTCGGCCTCGATCGTGAACTTCTCTCGCGCCACCGCCGTGAAGTCGCTGATGAGGTCGCGCACTTCGATCTCGAGCTGGTAGACGCCCGCTTCCAGGTTGCCGAGGTCGAACTCGTGCAACAGCACCAGTCGCTGCTCCGAGTAGTACTGAACGCTGTGGCCCGTGTTGTCCTGGAACTCCCGCATGACGGCGTCTCCCCTGCGCAGCCGGAAGCGCGTCTCCAGCTGCGGCAGCAGGGTCGACTGGTCCAGCTGGACGTTGTAGACCTGCAGGTAGGCGTTGAGCTTCTCGCCGGGGTAAAAGACGTTGGTCACGTTGGGGATGATCTTCAGGTCTCCCAGCACGAAGCGCTCGTCGATCTCGTCGGCTTCCGGCGCCGCCTCCACGAAACGCGACAGGATCACGCTGCTGGTGCGCAGGTCCTTCTTCTTCTCGAAGTCGGGCACCACCAGACCCGCCTGCAGCACGGCGGTCCGGTTGCTGTTCTTGTCGCGCACCACCAAGTCCACCCGGTAGCGGTTGCCCTGATCCAGGATCACCACCTTCTGGTACACGGACTTGATCCGCCGCCCCCGCTCGAGGTGCTCGGGCCGGTACTCGGCCACCACCGTGTCCTCGAATTCGCTGATGATCCGTCCCGTCATGGTGCGCACCACGCCGTACAGGTTGAGGTCGGCCCGGTACAGGCCGTTTTGCAGGGCGAAGTTCAGTTCCTGGTTCTCCACCTCCACGGTGACCGGTGCCAGGGCCTGCTCGGTATTGAGCCGGATCAGGTCGGTGCGGAAGCGCGCCGGCAGATCGTGGTAGGTGATGTTGGTGGTGACGATCTGCTTCAGGTCGGAGAACTTGATGTCGGGCGCGGTCTGCGACAAGGCATAGCGGGAGTAGCGGGCGAAGGGGCGGTCCCGGGCGCGGTAGCCGCGCAGGGACGCCTCCAGCGGGTTGTTCTCGACCCCCGGATTGAAGAAAGGCCGGTCCTTTCGGCCGCTGTCCACTCCCACGATCTCCCGCACCGTGGGGGCGGTCCCCGGCACGTACAGCAGCATGTCCTTCTCTTCGGGACGCAGGGCCAGCCGGTACTCGCCGCTGAAACTGGGGTCGACGAACTCCAGTTCCATGGTGTCCCCGATCGCGTCGACATGGCCGTAATACCAGACTTCGAAGGGGTAAGCGAAGCTCTGGCCGCTCCCCTCGGCGCCCGTTCGCGTGTAGTTGCCTCCCGAGGGGTGGCGTTCGATGTAGGCGGGTTCCCCGTGGATGATGTAGACGCGCCCGCGGTCGGTCATCCAGCCCGGCTTGCCGCTGCGGAAACGCTCGTTGGCGAAGGCGATGCGGCGGTAGTGCTCGGCCTTGAATTCGTTGGAGTCCGTGCGCGGGTCGGGGTCGCGCCGCAGCCAGAACTGCTCGATGAAGCTGTCTTTTTCCTCAGGGGTGGTCAGCTTCTGAAACACCGACTTCTCTTCTTCGCTGATGATGTACTTGACGTCTTCGTTCAGCCACTTGGCGTAGTAGTCCTCCCGCTCTTCCTGCCGGACCCTTCGCTGATCGGACTGGGCCCATCCCGAGCCCAGGGTGCAGATGCCGAGGAAGAGGGACAACCAGAACTTCATGGACATGGGAATCGACCTCATTGTTCGTGAGACTCCGGTTCGCCGGGGGGCGAGGCCTCCGCGACCCGG
>JBFGHG010000912.1:0-1719 GCA_041578395.1 Acidobacteriota bacterium | reverse complement strand
TCCGTCTGGTCCCAGATCTCGGGCCCGGTGGTCCGGTAGTGGATCTCCGGGTTGACCGGGTTGTAGAACTGGTTGGCGTAGATCGAGTTGGGGGTGTCCTCGTGGATCTGCCGGGCCTTGTTCAGGTAGTACTCGGGCGAGTCGGGGGGGACGGCCGAGGGCGTGATCACCACCTGCGATCCCAGCGACTTCAGGAAGCGCACCTTCTCCTGGCTCATCTTGTCGGGCATGGTGAAAATGGTGCGGTAGCCCTTGGAGGCGGCCACCATCGCCAGGCCCAGACCGGTGTTGCCGCCGGTGGCTTCGATCACGACCCCGTTCGGCTTCAGTTTGCCCTTCTGTTCGGCGTCCTCGATGATGGCCAGCGCGATCCGGTCCTTGACGCTGCCGCAGGGGTTGAGGTGCTCGGCCTTGCCATACAGCAGTGCCCGCGTCCCCTCGGCGATCTTGGGCAGGCGGATCAGGGGGGTGTTGCCGATCATCTCCAGCACGTTGCCGTAGGTCTTCATGTGCGGGGAGATTATACGGGAAAGTGGCACGGGCATCCTGCCCGTGATGGCCGGGCTACCGACCTGTCGATTCTCCAGAAAGACCTGAAACCACGCCCGGCCCCGATTCACCGCCCACGTCGACCTGACGCTGCCGGCCGAGTTCGGGCGTGAAGCGCGATTCGTCGATGAGATCCTCGAGGAGTTTTCCGGGCGGCTGCGAGACACCCGGGAATTCACCGGCTGCTGATACTCGACCAACTCCAGCCGCTCGTCGAACTGACGAGTGAGCCGGAGATCCTCCGTCGACTGCAGAGCCTCTTTGACGGATCGCCGTGAGCGTCTACCCCTCCACCCGCGAAAGCAGCTCCGTGTAGGTGTGCCGGATCTGCTCTCGGGTGCTGGACAGCCTGCCGGAGTTCTCTACGATGTAGTCGCCGTAGCGGACCTTTTTCAGCAGCGGCATCTGGCTCCGAACACGGCGCAGGGCCTCGTCTTCGGGGATGTTGTCGCGGTAGAGCAGCCGGCGCAGCTGGACCTCGAGCTTGCAGTAGACCACGATCAGGACGTCGTAGTTCTTGTGGGCGCCCGTCTCCACCATCAGCGCGGCGTCCACCATTGCGATCTTGGGGCGGACGTTGCTCAGGGGGTACTGAAGGGCGTTCATCCGCCGCTGCTCTTCCTGAAAAATGTGGGGGTGGACGATGGCATTGAGCTTCTTCAGTGCCTCTTCGTCGGAGAAGACGATCTTGCCCAGGCGCTTGCGGTCGATCAGGCCCTCGGCGTTCAGGATTCCGTCGCCGAAGGCGTCCACCACCGGCTGGTAGGCGGGACCGTCCGGCTCGATCACCTTGTGGCCGATCCGGTCCAGGTCGATCCCGTAGACGCCCAGCTTCTGAAACTCCGAGAGCGTGTAGCTCTTGCCGCAGGCGATGCCGCCGGTCAGCCCCACTTTCAGCATGACGGGGAAATGATACCGCGCTGGCGCGGGGAAATTCCAAATCTCAAATCTCAAATCTCAATTAATCTTCAATTTTCAATCTTCAATGGGTGCGCAGGCACCTCGAGCGTGCGGCGGCGCGGCGGGAAACGGGGAATGCGCGGGGAGTCTCAGAACTGGAAGCTGACCCAGGGGCTCCAGCAGGGGTTGGGGGTCTTGGGGGCGACTCGGATTCGGAAGGGGTTCCAGGCTTTCAGGTTCTGCCACAACTCCGTGCCCAGGGGGCCGAAC
>JBFGHG010000911.1:0-1721 GCA_041578395.1 Acidobacteriota bacterium | reverse complement strand
GGCGAGCGCATTTTCGAGGTATTCGGGCGGCTGCACGGCCGCACCGCCTACCCCGGAACCGGAATGGGGCTGGCTATTTGCCGTAAGATCGTCGAGCGGCACGGCGGAACGATCGCGGCGCACGGAGATCCCGGACGGGGCGCCCGCTTTCGGATTCGCCTTCCGGCCCGCCGGGATCCCGGCAAGGAGGTCGAACAATGAAGAAGGAGTTGGAGGAAGCCCGGCCGATCGTGATCCTGGTGGCGGACGACGACCCGGACGACCGCCTCTTGCTGCGCGAGGCGCTGGAGGAGAACCGGCTGGCCAACGACCTCTACTTCGTCGACGACGGGGAGCAGCTGATGAACTTCCTGCGGCGGGAGCAAGGATACGACGCCCGGTCGGCTCCCCGGCCCGGAATCATCCTGCTGGACCTGAACATGCCCCGAAAAGACGGCCGCGAAGCTCTCGAGGAGATCAAGGCCGATCCGAAACTGCGGCGCGTACCGGTGGTGGTCCTGACCACTTCCAAGGCCGAAGAAGACATCCTGCGCAGCTACGACCTGGGCGTGAGCTCCTTCATCACCAAGCCGGTCACGTTCGACTCGCTGATCGAAACGGTGCGTACGCTGGGCAAGTACTGGTTCGAAATCGTGGAGCTCCCTCATGGGGAAAACGGCTGAGCCGTTGGAAGAGAGCGTCCGCGTCCTGCTGGTGGACGACGACGAAGACGACTACCTGCTCACTGCCGATCTGTTGAGCGAGATCCAGGGGTGGAAGTTCCAGCTCGACTGGGTGTCGGACTTCGACGACGGGGTGGCCGCCATGCGCCAGGACAGCCACCAGGTGTATCTGATCGACTACCGTCTGGGCGCCCGCAACGGGCTGGACCTGCTGCGGGAGGGGGTGCGGGCGGGCTGCCGCAGTCCCATGATCCTGTTGACGGGACAGGAAGACCGCACGGTCGACGTGCAGGCCATGCAGGTGGGGGCCGCCGACTACCTGGTGAAGGGCCGCATCGACGCCCAGACGCTGGAGCGCTCGATCCGCTACGCGCTGCGGCACTTCAACGCGCTCGAAGTGCTGCGCCGGGCGGTGCACGAGAACAGCCTCTTCGCCACCGCCATCAACAACCTGACCACCGGCGTGGTGATCACCGACAGCACGGCGGCGGGCAATCCCATCGTCTTCGTCAACCCGGGTTTCACGAAGATCACCGGCTACCAGCCAGAGGAAATGATCGGCCGCGGAGTGGACGCCATCTTCGGCGAGGAGACCGAACCGGCGGGCATCCGGCGCCTCGAGGAGGCGTTGGAGGAGGGGAGGGCGGCCAGCGGGATATTGCGCTGCTACCGCAAGGACGGGACCGCCTTCTGGGACGAGTTCAGCCTCAACCCGATCCGTACCCAGGGCGGGGAACTGGTGAACTTCGTGGCCCTGCAGCGGGACATCACCGTCCGCAAGGAAGCCGAGGAGATGCGACTGGCCAAGGAAGCCGCGGAGCGGGCCAACCAGGCCAAGAGCGACTTCCTGGCCCGGGTGAGCCACGAGCTGCGCACCCCGCTCAACTCGGTCATCGGGTTCGCCAACGTGCTATTGAAGAATCGCGCCGGTCACTTCGATGAGATGCCGCAGTCGCACCACCTCAATCACGGCAGTGTCCATCGCCGCGCCGGCGGGCGGGAAGTAATAGAGCGTGTTCGTTTTCGCGTCGTGAAACCACTCGCCCGGGGTATCGAGTT
>JBFGHG010000910.1:0-1747 GCA_041578395.1 Acidobacteriota bacterium | reverse complement strand
GCCAGCGTGTGGTTGCCCGTGGTCCAGGTGACGTTGTCGCGCACCTGCACCCGGTCGAAGCGGGTGCGTTGGGGAATGCGGAAGTTGGCGCCGTCCTGCAGGTTGGGAAACCGGATCTCGTTGGTGATCCCCAGGTCCGGGGTGGTGGCCGCCCGGTTGTCCGTGAAGGTGGGAATCTGGTTCAGAAAAGTATTCACGTGTAGCGTGAAGGTGTTGAGCAGGTTGTTGGACACCTGCCGGTTCCAGTTCCCCAGGATCGAGTTGAAGCGGTTGAAGGAGGACTGCCGGTTGGCCGCCGAACCGAGCGGCCCCGCCAGGCTCCCGTTGGCCACCTCTTCGGAACGGTTGAAGGAGTAGCGGAATCCGATGCTGTCCGTGTCGGTGGGGTTGAAGTCCACCCGGCCGCTCAGCAGGAAGTCGTCCAGCGGCGCGTCGGCCGAGGAGGTCACCACGCGCTGGGCCGCGAAGTCGCGCAGGCCCGTCTCCACCTCCCCGTCCTGGTTGCGGTTTTCCAGGGCCACGAACCACCAGGCCTTGTCCCGCCGGATGGGGCCCCCGATGGAGACCCCCAGCTGCTGGCGGTCGAAGGGGGGCGCCTCCTGGCTGCGGTCGAAGGTGGCCGGCAGGCCCTGCAGGTCGTCGGAGCGGAAGAAGGCGAAGGCGGAGCCGTGCAGCTCGTTTCCTCCCGACTTGGTGACGATGTTGATGATGCTCGATCCGGAGCGGCCCACCTCGGCCGTGAAGCGGTTGGTGGCGATCTGGAACTCCTGCACCGCGTCCTGCGGCAGGTTCATCAGCGTACCGCCCACCACTTCGTCGTTGTTGTCCCCGCCGTCGATGGTGATGTTGCCGCCGCGTCCGAAGGACCCCGCCGAGGAGACCTCCAGCGTGTTGGTCTTGGTGGGGTCGAAGTTGGTGGCCGGCCGGTTGCCGGGGAGCAGGAAGGCCAGCTCCAGGAAGTTGCGGCCGTTCAGGGGGATGTTCTCCACCGTCTCGGCCGTGACCGTCCCCTGTACCTTCGATTCGGTCAGCTGGACCCCCACGCCGGAACCGGTGACCGTCACCGTGTCCTCGACCGTGGCCAGCTGCAGGGTCACGTCCAGCACCCGCTCGCGGCCGACCTCGAGCCGGATGTCCGGGTACTCGGTGGAAGCGAACCCTGCCAACTGAAACCTCACGCTGTAGGTCCCGGGCTGAAGACCGGCGATGTCGTAGTTGCCGAAATCGTTGGTGATGGTGACCCGGGGGGCTCCCGTGGCGTTGTTGGTGGCCGTCACAGTGACGCCGGGCAGCCGCGCCCCTTGTGCGTCGCTGACGATTCCTCCCAGGGAGGCCGTCGGCAGCTGGGCTTCCAGCATCGCCGGCAGCAGGCAGAGGAAGAGAAAGGCGGAAAGCCCACTCGCGAACACTCGAATTCTGCATCGAAAGAACATGGTGTAACTCCTTGCTTCGACACCGAACCCACGCCGTGATCGAACTGTTTCAAAGAACTGCCAGGCCCAAGCCGACTCTGATTATAGAGCAGCCGGGGGCGAAGTCCAGGATCTCCCGGGATGCCCGAGCCACGTCTTTCGATTACAATGGAGTCTACCGGCTGAGGAGATACGGCGAATGATGCGCGACCCCCGTTCACGAAGCCGCGCCGGCTTCGTTCTGAGCCTGCTGCTGGTGAGCGCCGTGGCCACCACGGCCGCCGGTCTGGCCCTGCAGCAACTCACCGAGGAAACCGATCCCCAGAAGATGTGGG
>JBFGHG010000909.1:0-1749 GCA_041578395.1 Acidobacteriota bacterium | reverse complement strand
CTTCGCTAGGCTATCACTGCCCGGGCAGCCGCTGCGCGGTGCCCGGAATCACCACGCGCCCCACCTCGCCACCTCGGAGGTGCGCTCGGCAGCCGACAAAACGCGGTTGTAGAGCGCGACCCCGAACAGTTCGAAGTTGCCGTAGGTCTCCGTGGCGCCGGCCGTCCACTGCTGGGAGCGGCCGAGGACCATGCGCGAGTCGTCCAACTGGCCGATGCCGGCGGTCTGCGTGTAGGAGTCCGTGCCGATCGAGCCGCTGGAGTTCCAGATCTCCAGCTTCGCCAAGCTCGATCCCGAGGTGTAGTCGCCGATGATGACGTAGTGGGTATCGAGGGATACGGCGAGATTGGCCTGCCGCGTCTGCCCAGAGTAGCTGGCGAACATGCCGTCGTTGCTGGCGCCGAAGACCACCGTGGGCGTCCCCTCACCCCGCCGCAACAGGTGCAGGCGGTGTCCTCCGGCGTCGACCATCCGGCCGGGCGGCGGAAAGCGCCGGCGGTCGCGGCGTTCTCCCAAGGTCTGATACAGGAGGCCCGCTCCCGGCAGCAACAGCGCCACCAGGACGAGCCAGGCCAGCCAGTAGGTCATCGCCGGACGAAGGTACCCGCGCCGCGCCGCCGACTCAAGCTGGAACGAGGGCATAATGAAGAGATGGGACGAGCGTCGAGGTGGACGGCTTTGTTTCTGCTGCTGCTGCTCCCCTCTGCTGCGTCCGGGTCCGGTCCCGACCTCCCGCCTCTGATGCTGTGGGCCTGGGAGCGTCCCGAGGACTTCTCCTTTCTCGACCCCGGGAAAGCCGGCGTCGCCTTCCTGATGGCCACGGTCCGGATCTCCGACGCCGGTACCCGGGTCCGGCCGAGGCTGCAACCCCTGGTGGTGCCGCCCGAAACGCCGCTCGAGGCGGTGGTGCGGATCGAATCGGATGCTGCCGGCCCCGGCCCTTTCTCGGCGACCCGTTGCACCGAGCTGGCCTCCTCGATCGTTTCACTGGCCCAGCGGCTGGGGGTCCGCCGTCTGCAGATCGACTTCGACGCCCGGCTCTCGGAGCGGGCCGGGTACCGCCGGCTGCTGATCGAGCTGCGCCGGCTCTGGGCGCCGCCCCGCACCCTCTCCATGACGGCGCTGGCCTCCTGGTGCCTGGGCGACGCCTGGATCGCCGGCCTGCCCGTGGACTGGGCCGTCCCGATGTTCTTCCGGATGGGCCCCGACCGCCCCGCCGTGGCGCGGTACCTGAGCCGCGGACGTCCTTTGAAGGCGGCACCGGCCCGCTCCAGCTGGGGGATCTCGACGGACGAACTCGACTTCCGGCCTCCCCCGGGGCGCCGGCTGTACGTCTTTCACCCCCGGCCGTGGGACCGGGAGGCCTTCGAGGAGTTGTCGCGATGGCTCGACCGTTGATCCGGCTTCCGGCGCTGCTGATCCTGGGCGCGGGACTCACGTTGCCTGCTTTCACCGCCGAACTGTGTGGCTGCGGGCCCGATTTTCCCGACGACATGTTCGTGTCGCGCGGACATCCCGACCGGCTCGACCGGTTCGACCGGGGAGAACTGGGCGTGCTGCTGCCCACCTACTGGCGCGCCCACCTGCTGATCGCCTACCGCTACCTGAGCGGCCGGCCCCTGACCGCCGAAGAACGGGCCAGCCTGCCACGCTCCTGGAGTTCCAGCCCCGGGGGGACGCGAGCCGATCCGCTGGACCTGTGGCGGCAGGCGCGTTTGCAGGTCCCCGGCGCCGTCGACGTCCGGCTCG
>JBFGHG010000908.1:0-1770 GCA_041578395.1 Acidobacteriota bacterium | reverse complement strand
GAGAAACCTCGAAATCGCCTGCGAGTTGTCCGAGTTGGCCTATGCCCTGCACCCCTGGAGATTCGAGCCCGGAGTCCGCAGGTTCCGGTCGGTCGAAGAGGCGGACCGCCACCGTCGGGACTGGGAACGTCGCCAGGTGCGCCGGCCGCCGGGCTGACGATCCGTCAGGGCCTCGGACTCGACCGAGCGGCGAGCAGCAGCTGGAAGAGCCGGCCGATGATCACGGCTTTCACCTCCCCCGAAACCTGCCCGTCGCGCAACGGCCGCAGCAGCGTGTCGATCAGTTCCCGGCGCTTCGCGACCTCCAGACCGGAGCCGGAGTCTCGAGCGAGACGCCAGAGCTGGGCCTGCAGGCTCCAGGCGGCTTTGCGGTAGACCGAGTCCATTTCCGACCCCCAGGCTTTGACGTGCTGGCGGGTGGCCAGCACCATCAGGCCTTCGCTGATCCCAGCCAGCAGCAGGCGCAGCACCTTGTCGCCCGGATCTCCCTCCTCCAGGACGGACTCGAAGGCCACCCCTCCCACCGCGGCGATGTCCAGCAGAGAGGCGTAGTGGCTGTACTGGCGCGCGGTGGCGGTGGCCGAGAGTTCGCTCAGGAATTCGTGGAAGCCGTCGACGACCTCCCAGACGGGGTCGTCCTCGGCCCGGTCCTCGAGGAAGATCTCCGTCCGAAGTTCCCAGAGCGCGTCGGGGGTCGGACGCTGGAGCGTTTCACGCAGGGCGGCTCGCAGGGACATAAGGGTAGTGTCGGATTTCGCGCAGCCTTTTTCAATGAACTCACGCCGGACACCACCGAGCGCGGCCCGGCAGGAGGCCAGCGGTCCGAGCGGAGCACAGGCAGCGATTGCTCGTGCCACTTTCGCCAGTGGATCACGGGCAGGATGCCCGCGCCACTAACTACAGCCGGAGGTGCTGCCGCAGACCGTACAGACGTAGCAGTTGCCGTTGCGCTGCATCAGGTTGCCGCATCCCTGGCAGGTATGCGACTCGCGGCCGGCGTCGGCGACGATGCGTTCGGCGGCATCGTCGTCCCCCGAGTTGGCGTGCGCGTCGGAGAACTTCACCTGCACGCCCTCCTGCATCGAGCCGTTCGGCTTGACGTTGTGGATGCCCAGCGCCTCCTGGATCTCCGGTTTCAGATACCGGGTGGCCAGGTAGCGCACCACGTAGTCCGGAATCGAGGTGGCGAAGGGGATCTGCTTGTTGTCCGTGTAGCCCGCCGGCTCGAAGCTGGTGTGAGCGAACATCCGCACGTAGTCCTCCAGCGGCACCCCCCGCTGCAGGCCCATCGAGATGGCCATCGCCCAGGCCATCGCCATCCCCTGCAGGGTCGACCCCTGCTTGGCGAAGTTGACGAAGATCTCGCCCAGGTCCCCCTGGTCCGGATACAAACCCATCGTGAGAAATCCCTTGAAGCCCTTGATCCGGAACTCGTGCTGAAAGGCGGGGTGGTCCTTGGGCATGTTCCGCTGCACCGGGCCGGCGGCTTCCGCCTTCTTGCGCTCCTTGTTGGAGAGGGGCTGCACCAGCTTGCAGCCGTCGCGGTAAATGGAGACCGACTTCATCCCGTGCTTCCAGCCCTCCACGTAGGCGTTGCGGATCTCCTCCTCGGTGGCCTCGTTGGGCAGGTTGATGGTCTTGGAGATGGCGCCCGACAGGAACGGCTGCACGGCCCCGCACATCTTGATGTGCCCCAGGTAGTGGATGGAGCGGTTGCCGTTCAGGGGGCGGTCGGCGCAGTCGAAGACGGCCAGGTGCTCCCGCCGCAGG
>JBFGHG010000907.1:0-1778 GCA_041578395.1 Acidobacteriota bacterium | reverse complement strand
TCTTCATCGTCATCGAGGTTCCCGAGCGCGGAAGCCCCGAGACCACCACGATCGCGGGTCCGGACCGCCAGAGCCGCCACTTCCTTTTCGCGGTCAGCCACATCGGGTCCGTCCCCTCACAGCTCGACTCCAAAAACGCCCTTCAACAGGAACGCCGACAGGATCGAGATCAGGAAGAAGAAGATCAGCCAGTGGACGCTCCAGCCCCACACTGTCAGAGGCAGCGGCTCGTGGCGGATTTCGATGGCCCGCAGCGGTGAAGACTCGATGGGCGGCTCGCCCGGGTAGAGGAGCAGGTCCAGGGCGGAGGAGGTCCGCAAGGGGGAAACGGGTCCCCAGCCGTGCCCCACGTCCACCCGTTTTTCGAAGCTCCGCTCGCCCGCCCGCAGCTGGACCGGGATCGAGCCTTCCCGTTCGAAGCGCACCCGCCACGTCACCTCGCCCAGCTGACGGACGCGCACCGGAGGGGTTTCCACCACCAGCCCCTCCCCTTCCAGCCGGATCGGCTCTTCGGTCACGGAGATCTGCTCCGGGTCGAAGCGGGCTTCGAGCAGGGTGGACCGCTCCGGCTGCAGCGGGAGGCGGTCGAAGTAGTAGTTCAGCTGCACGATGATCAGGGTGATGGGGACCAGCAGGACCAGCACGGGGGCGAAGGAGTGGCCGATGTAGCGGAAGGTGTCCCGCAGGATCGCCCCCTGTAGCCGCAGCACCAGAGCCACGTCGTGCTGGTACAGCCGCACCCCCAGCAGGTTGCCCCGGATCTTCTCCTTGTAGCGGCGGATCGCCTCCTGGTTGGAGAACTTCTTGTAGGCCGCCAGCATCAGCAGCCCGCTGGCCACCGAGATCACCAGCAGCGCCCAGATCGGGTCCATCCAGCGCAGCGGCGCGAACAGCCAGCCGAACACCGTGTTGGAAAACCGGTTGATGTACTCCACCAGCGTGACCACCCGTTGACCGCTCTCCCCCTGGCTACGAGATGTATCCCAGCCCCTGCAGCCGTTTCTTGATCTCCTCTTCGGAGCCGGCGTCCTCGAGCTTGGCCACTTCCTTCTCGAGGGCGTGGGTGATGAACTCCTCCACAGAGGAATAGCCGGCGATCTCGGAGTACTTCTTGATCTTGGCCAGCAGATTCTTGTCGATCTTCACTCGCGAACCGAACATGAATTCTCCTTCATTCCAGACAATCGCGCCCCAGCATCTCCGGCAGCGGGGCCACGCCGTACTCGTCCAGGATCGCCACCGTCAGGTCGTAGAGCGCCGGCGATTCCAGCGAGATCCTGCGGTTGCTCAGCAGCACTCCCGGGACCAGCGCCGGGTCGATGCTGTGGTCGCCGCTCCAGGGATCCAGGTTGTCGACGAACTGGCGGCGCGGGAACTCTCCCAGCGGGTTCTCCCAGGAACTCCGGTAGGCCCAGGAGTAGCCCACGATCAGATCGGGCGCCTCCTCCAGGTTCTTGCCGCGAAAGTCCCGGTGTGTGCGCGTCACGGTGGCCACCGGGGCCTGGCCCGTCTCGGGGTCGCGCATCGCCAGCAGGTCGGCCTCCAGCTCGTCCAGCAGCCGGTCGTACTCGGCCCCGGGCGAGACGACCCCGAACTTCTCGCGGCCCCGCAGGTTGACGTAGAGGCCGTTGAGCCCCACCGCGTAGGCGCGGGTCGAGGCCCAGTCGACGTTGCCGAACAGCGGGTAGCCGTCGCGCAGCGAGGGGTCGTGCAGCCGGACGTAGCCCTGGTCGGCCAGCCAGCTGTTCAGGTTGACGCCCCGGTAAAAGGGCCCGAAC
>JBFGHG010000906.1:0-1779 GCA_041578395.1 Acidobacteriota bacterium | reverse complement strand
GCTCAGCCGCTGGTAGACGTCGATGTTGACGCGCTCTTCGTCGGTCAACGGTGTGCTGGGGGCGGCGGCGGCCGGGACGGCCGGGGGCGGCTCCGCGAAGCTGCGTTCGGGGACCGGCCAGCGGAGAAAAAAGAGCACCAGCGCCGCCGAAAGGACGCCACTGGTCAGAACGATCTTCCAGAAATCACGTCGTCGCATGCCCTCAGCCTCCCAGCCCGATTCCGATACGCGTCCGGCACTTGCCATTCATCGTTCCGCACTCCTGTTTGCTCATTCATTATGACGTCTGCTCCCCTACCTCCGCCACTCGACGAGAAGTCCCTCCGGGAGCAGCCGCTCTACCGCCTCGCCGTCTATGGACTGCTGGCGGGGTCGACTTCGTTCATTCCCCTGCCCTGGGTGGACGACTGGACGCTGGAATGGGTGCGTCGCCGGCTGATCCAGGAGAGCTGCCATCCCCAAATTCGGCTCACCGATTCCGGAAGCCGGGTCCTGCTGGACCGGGGACTCGAGAAGCCGGCGCGAGGCTGCCTGGCCACCGTCCTGCTGACGCCCTTCTCCGTACTCTGGTACCTGGCCGGCCGCCTCTTTCGGAAGTTCTTCTTCTTTCTTGCCATCAAGGAGTCGACCGACCGCGCCTCGCTGGTCTTTCACGAAGGCTACCTGCTGTCGGCCGCCGCCCGGCTCCCGTCGCTGCATGCCCACGTCCGCGACGGCAACCCGGAGGCCCTGCGGCAGCTGGCCTACGCCCTGGTCGAAACTCTCGAGGAGACCGACACCTCCCCCATCCGCAAGCTCATCGTGGAAGTCTCCCGGGGCTCCTACCGCATCCTCTTCGCCGCCGCCCGCCGGCTGCGCCGTCTGCTGCGGCGCCGCCCCGAGACGGCCCTCGAGGAGGAGGAACGAGTCCTGCGCGAACCCGCCCAGCGTCTCACCCATCTGCTCGAGACGCACCGCCGCTACTTCACCCAGCTGGAAACCCGCCTGCAGACCTTCGCCCAGCAACGAAACCTGATCCAGGGCCCCAATCACGAATGAGGTCACCCCGTGCTCTTCATCCCCGAGGCGATCCCGTGCACGGTCAGCCGCAGCAGTTCGAGCAGCTGCTCGCCGGGGTCTTTCCTCCACTCGCGCAACAGCCGCACCTGCAGGAAGTTCAGCGGATCGACGTAGGGGTTGCGCAGGCGGATCGACTCCCGCAGCACGGGGCTGGACTCGAGCAGCTCGTTCTGTTCGGTGATCTCGAGCAACGCCCGGCCGGCCCGCTGGAACTCCTCGATGACGGTGGAGAAGATGCGCTCGCCGACGCTCCGGTCCTCCACCAGGCTCGCGTACGACTCGGCGATGTACAGGTCGGTCTTGGCCAGCGAGAGCTGGGCGTTGTCCAGCAGAGTGCGGAAGAAGGGCCAGTCCCGGTACATGCGCCTCAGCCGTGACTTCCCGCCCGTCAGTTCGGCCTCCAGGGCGCTGCCCATTCCGTACCAGGCCGCCAGAAAGAAACGGGACTGCGTCCAGGCGAAGGTCCAGGGAATGGCGCGCAGGTCGCGCAGACCCTTGCCGGAGGGCCGCTTGGCCGGCCGTGAACCGATGGCCAGCTGGGAGACGACGTCGATCGGCGTGGCCTCGAAGAAGAAACGGGGAAACTCCTCGTCCCGCCAGACCAGCTGCTGGTATTCCTGGAAGGAGTGCTGCGAGAGGCGCTGCATCGTCTTCCTCCAGCCGGAGGAGATCTCGCCGGGGTCCTCCCCCAGGCAGGCGGCCTGAAACACCGCGCTGAAG
>JBFGHG010000905.1:0-1794 GCA_041578395.1 Acidobacteriota bacterium | reverse complement strand
GGCGGTGTGGTAGATTAGCCTCGAAATTCCGATGAATCCACTGTTTGACGGCTTCGAAGGCATCCTGGATCGTGACAGTCCCGAGGGACGGATCATCGAGACGCTGTCGCCGGAGAAGCTGCCCCGCCACGTGGCCGTGATCATGGACGGCAACGGGCGTTGGGCGCGCCAGCGGAAACTGCCGCGGGTGGAGGGGCACCGGGCGGGCATCGCCGCCGTCAAGTCGACCATCGAGTGCGCCGCGCGGCTCACCATCCCGGCCCTGACCCTGTACGCCTTCTCGTCGGAGAACTGGAAGCGGCCCTCGCTCGAGGTGAACACGCTCTGGAACCTGCTGCGCGAATACCTGCGCAAGGAGCTGCACACGCTGCAGGAGAACGACATCCGCTTCAGCTCCATCGGCCGGCTGCACGAACTGCCCCAGGTGGTGCAGAGGGAGCTGGCGAAGGTCACGCGCGAGACCCGCCACAACCAGGGGCTGAAGCTGGTGCTGGCCCTCTCCTACAGCGGCCGCCTCGAGCTGGTGGACGCCGTCAACCGGCTGCTCGAACAGGGAGTGCGGCCCCCCGTCGACGACTCGATGATCGAACGAAACCTGTACACGGCGGGCCTGCCCGAACTGGACCTGCTGATTCGCACCAGCGGGGAGATGCGCATCAGCAACTTCCTGCTCTGGCAGGTCGCCTACGCCGAGCTGTACGTCACGGACGTGCTCTGGCCCGACTTCCGGGGCCTGGACCTGCTGGAGGCGGTGGCGGACTTCCAGCGCCGCGAGAGGCGCTTCGGCGGGATCCTCTCGCCGGCGGTACAGGGCTCCTGATGCTGCGCCGCGTCGGAACGGCGCTGGTGCTGATCCCGCTGGTCCTGCTGGCCATCTTCCGGGCGCCCCCCTGGCTCTTCATCCTGATCGTGGAACTGTTCGCGATGGCGTCGTTGTGGGAGTTCTCGCGGCTGCTGGCGGGATACCGGACGCGCGTCTTCCCGCTGCTGTACCCGCTGGTCTTTTTGCTCCCGTGGGTGTGGTTCTACCTGCCGCCGGCGCGGGTGCCGTTCCTGGTCGGCAGCGCCCTGCTGATCGCGGTCTGGAGCGTGATGTGGGTGGAGGACATCGAGCGCGGATTTCTGTCGGCCGCCGGCAACCTGGGCGGGCTGTGGCTGATCGGGGTGCCGCTGGCGCTGCTGACGGACTTTCAGACGGGGCCGGCGGGCAACGGTGCGGGTTCGCTGGGGCCGTACCAGATGGTGCTGGTGATGGTGACGGTGTGGGCCTCCGACAGCGGGGCGTACTTTGCCGGCAAGGCCTTCGGGACGCGCAAGATCACGCCGCAGCTGTCGCCCAACAAGACGCTGGAGGGATTCGTGGCGGGGCTGCTCGCCGCCGTGCTGGCGGTTTGCCTGCTGGCGTTCTTCTGGTTTCCGGGCTGGACCCTGGCGATTCAGGTGCTGGTGGGGCTGGTGATCGGGGCCTCCGCGGCCTTCGGCGACCTGTTCGAGTCGATGATCAAGCGGGGCGCCGGGGTCAAGGACACCAGCCAGCTGATTCCGGGTCACGGCGGGGTGCTGGACCGCATCGACAGCCTGCTGTTCGCCTTCCCCGCCTACTTCCTGGTTTCGGCGCTGCTGTAGCCGCGACGCGGGGACCGCGCCCGACCGGCACCCGCTCCACCCGGCCAGGGCGAGTCTCATGGCACAGGGCCCTTGACCGATTCCGCAATCTCGAGGACCGCTTCCCGCAGACGCTCCGAGCATACCGTTAGTTGAAGAAGCTCATCATCGGATCCCGCCTGACCCTCT
>JBFGHG010000904.1:0-1801 GCA_041578395.1 Acidobacteriota bacterium | reverse complement strand
GAATGGCTTCGACGTAGGTGAAAGTGACGGTGATGGCTCCGATGCCGATCGCCAGGGTGAGCACGGCCGCCAGCGTGAAGCCCGGAGCCCGGCGGAGCGTGCGGGCGCCGTGAAGCAGGTCTTTCTGGAGGTCGGCCAGCAGCAGCCAGAGTCCCCCGCGGGCCCGCGCCCGCGCGCGCCAGCGATCGGCGGCCGGGAGCCGGTGACTCTTTTCGACGCTCCGGAGTTCGCGGCCCAGCCGGTCCCAGTCGCTGACTTGCGCGCGGGCGAAGGCGGCCGCTTTTTCGGGACCGGCGCCGCCTTCCAGCGCCTCGCCGTAGAAGTCCTCCAACTGTTCGGCCAGGTCTTCGACGATCCGGTTCTCCCGGTGCGGGTCGAGGTCTCCCAGCTCGAGCCGGCGGCGGACGTACTCTTTCCAGTCAGGCATGCTCGCTCCCGATCACGCGGTTGATGGCCGCCACGTAGGCGTCCCAGTGGTCCTTCTGCTGCTCCAGGACGCGGGCGCCTTCGGGGGTCAGCCGGTAGTAGCAGCGCCGCCGCTGCCCCGCTTTCTCGACCCAGCGGCCACGGATCCATCCCCGGTTCTCCATCCGGCACAGGACGGGGTAGAGGGAAGGGATGCGAAACTGCAGCGCCCCCCCGGAGCGGGCCTCGATCTGCTTGCCGATCTCGTAGCCGTGACGCGCCTTGGCCTCCAGCAGCGACAGGATCAGCAGTTCGACGCTCCCTTTCTTGAGTTCCGGACTGAACATGCAGGCAGGTATACTGCGACGCAATATACTCTGTCAAGACATATCGTGTCGAACAGTATCAAGCCCGACCGGGATGCTGCGGCATCTCCTGAAGCGTTCGCGGACCGGCGCGGTGTCCCAGCGGGCCAGCGCTTGCATGAAGGCGTGCAGGATGACCAGGTAGGACCAGAACAGCCCCCAGGGCAAGAGCGGACCGGAGGCGACGGCGGCCGCGCTGACCAGCAGCGACAGCACCCAGGCTTCCAGATAGACCCGCAGGTTGGAGAGGGCGAAGCGCCAGGCGTCCAGCGCCCGGAAGGCGGCCCGGTAGCGGCCGTGCAGCCCCACCTGCGCGAAGGAGGCGGGCAGGATGAAAATCGCGCCGCCGAACAGCGTCAGCAGCAACGCGGACTCCGGCGCCGTGAACTGCACCCAGTCGAAGCGCCACCAGTAGTAGATCGGCAGCGAGGGCAGGAACAGCGGGGGGCTGAAGGCGATCAGGCCGAAGAACCAACCCACTTCCGTCCAGTGCTCGGCCAGGACTTCTCCGGACGGGGGAGCCAGCAGCCAGTAGGCCAGCAGAAACGGGCTGAAGTGGCAGAGAATCACTCCGCTGGCTTTGATCCCGCGAAAGAAGATCGGGCCGAAGTTGCCGCGCCAGGGCGGAAGCACCGGGGCGCGCCTTCCACCAGCCGCAGCCCCACCAAACTGCGGTACCCCAGCGCCAGAATCCAGCCCAGCGGCGGAAGCGGGAAGAAGAGGAGTCCTCCGATCAGCAGTTTGCGGCGCCACTCGGGGTCCTGGTGGAGAAACGAGAACGCGGCGCGCCAGTCCAGCTGCATGTCGGGAGCATACAGCCGGGCCGGGGCTCTCGCCGAATCGAGATCGAAGAGCTCACCCAGAAGGAACCTCACGGTCGGACCCCGTACAATGTCGGCACAATGCTGCCGCCCGAGCAGGACGTGACCGACCGGCTACCCGTCTGGGACGCGCTGCAGTCGCTGTTCATGGACACCGACGTGACCCTCGCCTACCCCGGGATCGTCCGGGTGTGCTCCGAGTCGAAGTTC
>JBFGHG010000903.1:0-1806 GCA_041578395.1 Acidobacteriota bacterium | reverse complement strand
GTCTTCGTGGGCAGCGGAATCAACTCGCTGGTGGGCGCGGCGCTGCTGGCCAAGGCCGGCTGGCGCGTCTGCGTGCTGGAGCGCAGCGGCTGGATCGGCGGCAACCTGCTGACGCGCGAGCTGACGGCACCTGGCTTCCGGCACGACGTCCTCTCCGGCTGGCACCCGCTCTTCACGGGCTCGCCCGCGTACGCCGAACTGGGCGGCGACCTGGCGGCGCGCGGCCTCCAATACCTGAACACCGAACATCCCACCGCCGCGCTCTTCCCGGACGGATCGGCCGCTTTCTTGTCCACCTCGGCCGAGGGCAACCGGGAGGAATTCGAACGCCTCCACCCCGGGGACGGCGAGGCCTGGGGCGGGTTCACCGCCGAATTTTCGCGGCAGGCCGAACTGGCTTTCGGGCTGCTGGGGACGGAGTTGTGGTCGATGACGGGCCTGGGGCTGGTGGGAGGATGGCTGCGCCGTCTGGGACGGGAGGGCTCGCTCGAGTTCGGAGCCCGGCTGCTGAGCAGCGCCCGCGGCTGGCTCGAGCAGGCTTTCCGGTCGGAGCAGGTTCGAGGTCTGTTGGCCCCCTGGGTGCTCCACACGGGTCTGGGACCGGACGCGGCGGGCTCCGGCTTCATGCTGCAGGTGATCGGGCTGGCGTTGCAGATGGGCGGAATGCCGGTGCCGCGCGGCGGCGGACAGCGGTTGGCGGACGCCCTGGCGAGCCTGATCGAGGACCACGGGGGGCGGCTCGAGACGGACACCGAAGTCTCGCAGGTGCTGCTGCGCGACGGACAGGCAGTCGGGGTGCGCACGGCCGAGGGGAGGGAAGTGGACGCCGAACGGGCGGTGCTCTGCTCGGTCACACCCACGCAGCTGTACCTCGGCCTGTTGTCCGAGCAGAACGGCGTGGCCCCTTCGGTCGTCGAGAAGGCGGGGAAGTTTCGCTACGGCCGGGCGGACATGCAGATCCACCTCGCTCTGAGCGAGCCTCCCCACTGGCCCGGCGGCGACCCCCGCTTTCTCGAGACGGCCATGGTGCACGTTTGCGGAGGACTGGACGCGGTGTCGCGGGCGGTCAACGAGGCGGACCGGGGCCTGCTGCCGGCCGAAGGGACGATCGTGGTGGGCCAGCCGATGGCCGTCGACCCGGCGCGCGGGCCCGAAGGAAGTTGGATTCTGTGGATCCAGCTGCAGGAACTGCCGGCGCGGCCCCGGGGGGACGCCGCCGGCGAGCTGGACTGCGGCGACGGAGTCTGGACCGAGGCGCTGCGGGAAGCCTACGCCGACCGGATCGTGCAACGGCTGGCCGCCCAGATCCCCAACCTGGAGCCGTCGATCCTCGGGAGAGCCGTCCTCTCGCCGGCCGACCTGGAGAGGCTCAACGTCAACCTGGTGGGCGGCGATCCCTACGGCGGCGCCTGCACGCTGGACCAGAACCTGCTGTGGCGCCCCCTGCCCGGCCTGCCGCATCACCACACTCCGATCGGGCGGCTCTACCATATCGGGGCTTCGACCCACCCGGGTCCGGGCCTGCACGGGACGTCGGGCTATCTGGCGGCCAAACAGCTCCTGCGCGGCGAGTGGCTGGGTCCGACCTGGGGAAGGTGAAGGTCGCGTGATACCGGGGTATAATCTGCACCCACATCTCGAGACGGCGGAGGACACCAAATGAAAGCCTGCATGCGACTTGGAGCCGCCGCCTTGGCGTTGCTCGCGCTGCCGCACCCCGCGCTGGCGGGCAGCACCCTGAATTTCCCGCACCTCTCCTTCGAGTCCGGCACCCTGACCGGGTTGGCCATCGTCAACCCCACGGGG
>JBFGHG010000902.1:0-1809 GCA_041578395.1 Acidobacteriota bacterium | reverse complement strand
GGCAGCCACACCTGGGAATAGAGGAACAGGTAGTTGTCCGGCTGGAAGCGGTCGCTGCGGGACGGGAGCAGGTGAGTGCGGTCGAAGACCACGCCGGCGCCCACCGAAGCCGTCCCGGCGGCCTGTTCTTCCGGGAGCAGCGAAACCCGGTTGGTCACCAGCAGCGTGTCCATCCGCAACTTCTCGGGGGTGGCGTCGGCCAGCCGGATCTGCTGCTGTTGGACGCCGGTGGCGCGGCTCTCCTGTCCGCGCGCCACCACCCGCAGCAGGAATTCGCCCGAGGGGAGGGTGAAGGAGTTGCGGTACTCGAAACCGTCCGCCCGCTGCCCGCCGCCGGCCTCCGGGTCGAGCGAATCCACGAACTCGTCGAAGAGCTTGCCCTCGGCGTCGATCAGCGCCGCGTAGACGTCCACGGCCTCGGCGGGCTCCCGTGACGGGACGGTGATCTGGATCGGCAGCCACCACTCGTTGTTCCCCCGCCAGAAGGCCTGGCTGGAGAGCCCCACCTCGAGCGGCTCGAAGGCCACCTCGGCGCTGACTTCGGCCAGCTCCTGCCTGATCGCCTGGCGCCGGGCCAGTTCCCGCTCTCTTTCTTCCAGCAGCTCGCCCGGCGACCGGAGCAGGTCGTCCAGGTATCGTGAAAACTCGCCCAGGCCCGAATTGGGGAGTTCGGCCCCCATGGCGTTGATGATCGCCGGCGGACCCGCCATCACCAGGCGGTAGCGGATGTCCGCCTCGAACCAGTTGGAGTCGGAGGCGGGGAAGAACTGCCGCGACATCTCCTCGGCCCGGTCCTGCGCCGTTTTCGATTCGCTCAATACGAAGGCCTGCCGGTTCATTCCGGAGTTGGGCTGGAAGACCAGCCGGATCTCTCCCTTGTAGTACCGGGCGTTGGCGGTGTTGTGATAGCTCCACAGGATGGTGTTGGGACTGCGGGCCGTGGAAGGGATCGCGCGGGTGGCGCTGATCGCGGAGCGCGACCGGAAGAAACTCTCCGAGTCGGGCTGGCCGTGCAGGATGTAGACGCGGCCCCGGTCCGTCTTCCAGCCCGGGACCCCCTCGCGGAACATCTTGTTGGCGAACAGCAGCCGGCGGTAGTGTTCCTCTTTGTACTCGTTCCGCTCGGTGCCGGGCGTGGGGTCGCGGCGGCGCCAGAACTCCTCGATGAACCGGTCGCGGCTGGCGCGGTCCTTCAACGCCAGGAAGGCTTCTTCCTCAGCCTTGGAAATGATCCAGACCACTTCCTGCTGGAGCCATTTCTTGTAATTGGTCGCGCCCGACGTTTCGGCCCCGGCGGCCAAGAGCAGGATGGCACCGGCCAGTCCCAGGCGGGTAAAGCGGTTTGGGCCCGGTTGGTCGGTCAATTCGGCTCCTTGGTTCGAATCAGTAGACGCGAAAATCAGTCCGCCGCGACACGGTCTTGTCGGACACGGCGTCGTGCACTTCCAGCTCGAGGGAGTAGTCTCCGGGACGCAGGGTCCTCAGCGCCAGGGTCAGACCGTAGGCGGTACGGCGCACTTCTCGTTCTCCTCTGCCGGGGTCGGTCACGTAGTCCAGCAGCGTTGCCGGCAGACTGGCCACCACGCGGCCCCGCAGCCAGAGGCGGCACTGCAGCTGCAGCGCCGGCTCACCGTCACCCGGGGCCAGACCGGGGTTGTAAACTTCCACCAGGGCCGTCAGCTGCTCCCGTCTCCGGAAGCGCGTGTCCGCGGCCGGGACCAGGGCGACATCCTTCAGCATCACCGGAGAGGAACCGCCCAGAAAACGGGAGCCCTTCGATTTCTTCACGTCCCGGCGGGGCATCACGTG
>JBFGHG010000901.1:0-1810 GCA_041578395.1 Acidobacteriota bacterium | reverse complement strand
GCCGGTGCTGGACGTGTGGAGCCAGCCCGCCGGCGACGGGTTCCCCAACTACGCGGCCGGCAGCTGGGGTCCGCAGGCGTCCGTCGACTGGCTGGCTTCGGAAGGCCGTCAGTGGCGCCGGCCTTGACTGGCACGGCCTTGCGGGCCGTGATCCTCCGGCGGGCCGGAGCAGGCAGTTCGCTACTCCGATAGATTGGGAGTCGTCATGGGAAACAACGAGACATCCTCCGGCGGGATCGAGATCTCGGCCGTGGAGAAGAAGATCCGGGAACTGTGGCAGGAGAAGGCGGAAAGCGTCGAGAGCGGGCAGGCCATGACCCGCACGCGGGTGCTGAACCTGGTCGTCTACGCCCCGGGTACGGACACCGAAACGCTGGTGGGAATCGTGGCCGACGTGGGCAGCGACCACCCGGGCCGCTCGCTGATCCTGGTCCCTCAGCCCGAGGCGGGAGAGGATTCGATCAGCGCTGAAGTCACCAACGTGTGCCACGTGGCGGGAGCCGGCCGGCAGCAGGTCTGCGGCGAGCAGGTGGTGATCACCGCCCGCGGAAAGCGCGTCGATCAGCTCCCCAGCGCGGTTCGGCCGCTGCTGGTCCCCGACCTCGAGACCGCCCTCTGGTGGCGCGCCCGGCCCGATCTGGAAAATCCGGTTTTCGAAGAACTGGTCGACACCGCCCGCCGGGTGATCGTGGATTCGGCCCACTACCGGCGGCCGGCCCGAGGACTCAGCGCCCTGGCCCGTTTCGTGGAGCCCCGGACGGACCGCAACGCGTTCAGCGATCTGGCCTGGACCCGCATGAGCGCCTTCCGGCGGCAGGTGTCGGCGCTGTACGACGTGCCCGACCTGCGTCCGCACCTGGATCGGGTGGGACACGTGGAGATCGTCTGCGGGCGGGGCCCGCAGCAGGAGGGCATCCCGGGACAGGCGCTGCTGGCCGCGGGCTGGTTCTCCAGCCGGTTGGGCTGGGCGCCGCAGGGTCATTTCGAGCACCCGGACGCCAACACCGCCCAGGTGGCTCTGGAGGCCGGGGGCCGTCCGGTACAGATCGTGGTCCGGGTCACGGCGCCGCAGCCGGGGCTCTCCAGCATCAAACTGGTGGCTGGAGGCGACCGGCCGGCGACCTTCGAGGCCGCCCTCTCCGACGACCGCTCTCACGTGCAGCAGCACATCCGCGTCGGGGACAAGAGCCGGGCCGGCAAGATCCAGCGCTTCTATCAGCGGGACGAAGGCTTCCTGCTGGCGCGCGAACTCGAGATCCTGGGGCACGACCGCGTCTACGAGCAGTCGCTGGCCGCGGTGCCGGGTCTCGTCGGGTAAGGGGTCCAGGTGGGTGGCGCGGGCATCCTTGCCCGTGATCCTCGGCGGCGCCGCGCCGCCGTCCTTTTTCGGAAAGTGGTCCTATGCGCAAAGAATTCATCATCTGCCAGGACGCCAAAGAAGTCAGCCGCCGCGGGGCGGAGCTGTTCGTGAAGATGGCCCGGGAGCGGGCCGGCGCAGGCAAGCGCTTCAGCGTCGCGCTGTCGGGAGGCTCGACCCCCAAGACCATGTTCGAGATGCTGGCCTCGGACGAGTTCCGCGAGCAGGTCCCCTGGGACCGGGTCGACCTCTTCTGGGGAGACGAGCGGGGCGTCCCGCCCGACCACCAGGACTCCAACTACCGGATGACGCGCGAAGCCATGCTGGAAGACGCCCCCATCCCACGGGACCACGTCTACCGCATCCCGGCCGACCACGCCGACATCGCGAAGGGCGCCGAGATCTACGAGGAAACCCTGTGCCGCTACTTCGGGCTGGGCGCCGGACAGCTGC
>JBFGHG010000900.1:0-1811 GCA_041578395.1 Acidobacteriota bacterium | reverse complement strand
GGAAAGAATAGAGTCCGCCGGGCGCCTCGGCGTCCAGGGCCGGAGGAACCAGGTGAGCGCGCCGGTCCGGGGTCTTCGGAAAGACGTCAACGAACTGGATGGGAGCGAAGCCGGCGGCGGGAAAGCGGACCTCGCCGTTTCCCCCTCCCAGCAAAGCCCGCCGGTACTCGACCGGATCTTCCAGGTCGCCCGGACGGGACAGTCCGAGCCGGCGGCCCAGCTCGGTGAAGACTTCGAAGTTGGAGCGGGCTTGCCCCAGCGGCGGGATCACGGGCAGCACTGGATGCAGCAACATCGCGCCGTACCCCCGGGCCAGGTCGTGCTGCTCCAGGAAGGTGGGGGCGGGCAGCAGCAGGTCCGCGTAGCGGGCCGTGTCGGTCAGCACCTGATCGAAGACGATCGTGAAGAGGTCCTCGCGCTCCAGGCCGCGGCGCACCAGGTCCTGGCGGGGCAGCGTGGCCAGCGGATTGCAGTTGTAGACGAACAGCAGCCGGACCGGTGGCTCGGCCTCGAGCAGGGTCTGGCCCACCCGGTTCATGTTGACCAGGCGCGTGGCCGGCTCCGGCGCGTCCAGCAGCTTCTCGGGCGCCAGGTCGTAGGCCCCCGAGTTGCTCAGGGTGTAGCCACCGCCGCGCACTCCGAACTTGCCCGCCACGGCCGGCAGGGCCAGCACGGCGGCCACCGCCGACCCCCCGTTGCGGTTGCGCTCCAGACCCCAGCCGCAGCGGATCACGGCCGGCGAATGCTCCGCGTAGAGGCGCGCCAATTCCTCGATGCCGGCGGCGGGCACGTCGCAGACCCGGGCGGCGCGCTGGAAGGTCCACGGCTCGGCGCGGCGGCGCAGTTGGTCCGCGCCCGTGGCGTGCTTCCGGAGGAAGTCCTCGTCGGCGTGCCCGTTCTCGAAGAGCCAGCGCAGCAGGCTGAGCGCCAGCGGCAGATCGGTCCCCGGACGCGGGGCCAGGTGCAGGTCGGCCTGGCGGGCCAGCGGGATGCGCCTCGGGTCGACCACCGCCAGCCGGCTCCCCGCCCGGTGGGCGTTCTGGATTTCGGCGGCGAAGTGAATCCCGGAGACGGACGGATTGGCCCCCCAGACCACGATCAGCCGGCTGTGGCGGTAATCGGTCGGGGACACCCCGGCCATCTTCCCGTACAGCCCGGTGGCGGCCGAAGTGGTGGGCGCGGCGCAGACCGTCCGGGCCAGCCGCGAAGCCCCCAGCCGGTAGAAGAATCGCCGGTCCGCCGACTGGTCCGACACGAGACCGTTGGAGCCCCCGTAAGAAAGGGGAAGAATCGTCTCGGCGCCGAACCGCTCACGGGTCTCGATGATCTGGTCGGCGATCAGCTCGTAGGCTCGATCCCAGGAGATGGGCCGGAAGGTCCCTCCGCCCTTGCTGCCCTCGCGCAGTGCCGGCGAGGTGATCCGCGAAGAGTGATAGAGGTGCTGCGGAAAACGCCGGACTTTGGAGCAGATGAACCCCCGGGTGAGCGGGTTCTCGTGAGTCCCCGAGATCGAAACCACCCGCCCCTCGCGCACGTCCACTTCGAGGCTGCACGAATCAGGACAATCCAGCGGACAAGCGGTGCGCGAGAGGGTCATGCGGACATTGTAGCCCGAAACCCACGGAGCGAAATGAGCTGTTTGAACATTGAAAATTGAAAATTGAAGATTACTTGAAAATTGAGGTTTGAGATTTGAGATTTACTCTTCGAATCTACTCTTAGAACAACCCTTTCTGCCCTTCTTCTCCCTCCTCCCCCACTGCCTCGCCGGTCCGATTCTCATACACCCCCTGCGAGATCTCCCTCACACT
>JBFGHG010000899.1:0-1817 GCA_041578395.1 Acidobacteriota bacterium | reverse complement strand
TGGCACTACCTGCCCTCGGTGGGGAGCCACGAGGATCTGCCGACCGTGTGCGACCGCTGCCGCGATATCCTGCAGGAGATGCGGGAGCTGGAAACGAACCGATGAGAGTAGCGGCGATCGTCGTAGGGCTGGCCGTCTTCGGCCTCGACTACCTGACCAAGGTGATCGTGCAGAAGACGTTCTGGCTCTGGAATTACTCGGTGCTAGACGGGCTGCTGACCATCCAGTACGCCACCAACGAAGGCATCGCCTTCGGGTTGCTGCACAACGTCCAGTCGAGCTGGAAGGCCCCGCTGCTGGGACTCATGGCCCTGACGGCCCTGGCCCTGGTCCTCTACTACATCTGGACCACGCCCCGGGAGGAGCGTTTCGTCCTGCTGGCCCTGGGCCTGCTGCTGGGCGGCATCCTGGGCAACTTCGTGGACCGGCTGGGCGACGAATCGGTGGTGGACTTCATCAAAGTCCACTGGGGAACGTCCTTCGCCTGGCCCACCTTCAACGTCGCCGACTCCGCGATCACGACGGGAGTCCTGCTGATCCTCCTGCTGACCTTCTTCGGAGCCAAGCCCGAAGAAGCCCCCGACTCCCCCGGTTTGAACATTGAAAATTGAACATTGAAATTCAATTGAGATTTGAAATTTGAGATTTGAGATTTCGCTGCTGCTGCTGACCCTACTGCCGGCGCAAACGTCGCCCGCCACGGAGCGCCCGACCGCCGAAACCGTCCTCGCCCGCCTCCAGCAGCGCTACTCCTCCATCAAGACCTTCACCGCCGACTTCACCCAGACCTTCTCCAGCCAGGGCATCCGGCAGGAGGAGTCCGGGACGCTGGTGATGAAGAAGCCGGGCAAGATGCGCTGGGAATACCAGCACCCGCGCAGCAAGCTGTTCCTGAGCGACGGCGAGAAGGCCTTCTTCTACGTGCCGGAGGAGCAGCAGGTGATGGTCTCCACGATCGGGCAGGACGAGCTGGACACACCCCTGTTGTTCCTCTTCGGCCGCGGCGACCTGGGGCGGGAGTTCGCGGTCTCCTACGAGACCGAGGAAGAGCCTTCACAGCCGGGCAACCTGTTGCTCCGGCTCGAGCCGCTGGTGCCGCGCGGGGAGTTCTCGCGGGTGCTGCTGGAGCTGGAGCCTGAGGAGCTGCGCATCCGGCGGCTGACGGTGATCGAGCCGATCGGCAGCCGCAACGACTATCTGCTCAGCGAGGTGCGCGAGAACGTGCGCGTGCCCGATCGGACCTTTCGGTTTACAATTCCCAAGGGGACCGAGGTAATCCGCCAGTAAACACGAGACTCGAGGGGGGCATCGACAGTGCGAGCCAACGTCACCGGAATCGGGATGTACGTCCCGGACAAGGTCGTCACCAATCGCGATCTGGAAAAGACGGTCGACACCACCGACGAGTGGATCCGGGAACGGACCGGCATCCTGGAGCGGCGGATCGTCTGCGACGGTCAGGCCAACAGCGACCTGTCGGTGGCCGCCATCCGCGACGCCCTGCGCGACTCGGACACCCGTCCCGAGGACCTCGACCTGATCATCGTGGCCACCGTCACGCCGGACATGATGTTCCCGTCGACGGCCTGCGTGATCCAGGAGAAGATCGGCGCCACCAAGGCCTGGGGGTTCGACCTGTCGGGGGCCTGCTCGGGCTTCCTCTACGCGCTGGCCGCCGGGGCGCAGTTCATCCAGACGGGCACCTACCGGAAGGTGATGGTGGTGGGGACCGACGTGATGAGCAGCATCGTCGACTTCGAGGACCGCGCCACCTGCGTGCTGTTCGGCGACGGGGCAGGGGCGGCGCTGCTGGAGCC
>JBFGHG010000898.1:0-1823 GCA_041578395.1 Acidobacteriota bacterium | reverse complement strand
GGTTGTGCTGGTTGCCCCGCCAGAGGGTCTTGTCCAGGCGGCGGAACAGCTCGCGGGCACCGGACGACCAGCTCCACCACAGGTTGTAGGCGATTTCAGGGATGCGCGCCACGTTTTCCGGGATGTCCGGAAAATCGGGGATTTTGACTTTCATTTCCAGTGATTTCTTCATCGCCAGGCCTCGAATCCGGAACACAATGGCCAGTCGGCCGGAAGGGATTCAGCCGGGTGAGCCTCCGATACACCGCTGGGATCGCGATCGTCCGTGAAAGTTCAGTCGAACCCCAGGGGCCGCTTGGGATCGTCCAACTCGTCCTTGGAGTCCAAGGCCTTGCGGAACTTCTCCTCCAGGGACGAATGGCGCCGTTTCTCGTCCTCCAAGACCTTGGCGAAAAGGTCGTCTACCTTGTCCTTCTTTGTTTTTTCCCTGTGAAGGGCGTCTTCCAGCGAGTAATCGACCTTCTTCGCCTTGCTCTTGAGGACCAGCCCGGTCTCCGAATCCACCACCAGGCTCGCTCCGCAGCAGGAGCAGGTCACGTTCAGGCGCGTTGCTTCGTCAGACATCGCGCCTATTGTAGCAAGAACCCGTTCGGCCCTGGAAATCCTCACTCGAGCAACTCCGCAGCCGTGAACAGCGGCAGGAACCGGTAATCCTTCAGCGCCTCGGCCCCGCCCTGCTGCCGGTCGACCAGGCAGAGGACCGTCTCGACGCGGAGTCCGGCTTCTCGAGCCGCGCCGATCGCCTGCAACGTGGAACCGGCGGTGGTGCAGACGTCGTCGACGATGGCCACCGGCGTACCGGGCTTGGCCTCCATGCCCTCGATCCGCCGTCCCGTGCCGTGTCCTTTGGCCTGCTTGCGTACGATGAAGCCCGCCAGCGGGCGGTAGAGGTGCGGTTCCCGGAAGCTGACGGCGGCCACCGCGGCCACCAGCGGGTCGGCCCCCAGGGTGAGTCCCCCGATGGCCTCGACGGCGACCCCCGAGCGCGCCAGGGCCTCGAGGATCAGCCGCGCCGAGAGGTAGGCGCCCTCCGGGTGCAGGGTGGTGAACTTGGCGTCGAAGTAGTAGCTGCTCTTTTGCCCCGACGCGAGCGTGAACTCTCCCCGCTGCAGGGAGCGTTCCCTGAGCAGATTCAGCAGCCGTTGCCGCTCAGCGGCGGGCATCAGGTGCTCCGGTAGTTGGTGAACTGCATGTCGATGCCGAAGTCCTTTTCCTTCAGCTGGCGGATCACCTCCTGCAACGTGTCGCGGTCGCGGCCCGAAATCCGCACCGTGTCACCCTGGATCGAGGCCTGCACCTTCAGCTTCAGGTCGCGCACGAACTTGGAAATCTCCTTCCCCTTCTCGGTGGGGATCCCCTGCTGGATGGGTGCGCGCTGGCGAACCGTGCCGCCGGCCGCCGGCTCCACCTTCCCGTACTGAACGGCCCGCAGCGAGACCCCGCGCTTGACCAGCTTCTGCTCCAGGACGTCCGTGAGGGCCTTCAGCCTGTACTCGTCGTCGGAGCGCAGCACCAGGTCGGTCCCTTCCAGGTTCACCTCGCTGCAGCTCCCCTTGAAGTCGAAGCGCTGGCGGACTTCCTTGAGGGTCTGCTGGATGGCGTTGTTGACCTCGAACGAATCGAAATCGGCGTTCGACGGGGTCGCGGGGTCGGCGTCGAGGTGGAACGGGAGGAACTTCGTGGTCCAACCGTCCTGGCGCTCGTTAGCGGTGATGAGGCCGATGCCGGTACCGTCGGTGGCGCGGTTGGCGACCATGATCAAACGCGGGTTTCCGGTCGCGGTGACGCCGTAGGGCTCGGCGCCGGCGCGGGCGGTGCCGATC
>JBFGHG010000897.1:0-1846 GCA_041578395.1 Acidobacteriota bacterium | reverse complement strand
TTACTCCAAGGCGGCCCTCAGGACGAGGCCCGACGGAGGGAGGATCGTCAACATCTCGTCTGTGCTGGGGAAATTCGGGGTCCCCGGGTACTTGGCCTACTGCAGCGCCAAACACGGCATCGTCGGATTCACCCGGGCCCTGTCCCTGGAGCTGGCTTCCCGCAAGATCACCGTCAACGCCATTTGCCCCGGATGGGTGGACACGCGGATGGCGCGCGAAGGGATGGAAGCAGGCGCCAAGGCGTCGGGAATCACCTACGAGGAATTCCGCAAGCGCGCCCTGGCCGACGTCCCACTGGGGGAGATGATCAACCCCGCCGAGATCGCCGACTTGATCGGGTTCCTGGCCTCTCCCGCGGCCCGCAACATCACCGGCCAGGCCTACAACCAGTGCGGCGGCCAGGTGATGCACTGAAGCAAGACTCGCGGGCACTCGGCCTCACCCGGCGCAGTGGTACGAAGCGCTATGGGATCGGCCGGAAGAAAATAAAGATCAAGCGACTCTTGCACGAGTCCTATTTTGTGCTGGTTGAACTGCTCCCCAAGGCCAAAGATGCGCTGCTCTTGAATGGCAGGTAATCTCAGTTCCTGGATTGTCGGGTGGCTACGTTTTTCGGTGTAGCGTCACACTTCACCGTTGAGCTTGAGGACCCGCTCTGCATTTCGGCGATAGACCTTCTCCAGCACTTCGTTGGGCAGGTCCAGACCGTAGATGAACCACCGTCCCTGCCTGGGTATTTCTCCGGGTTCGGGGTTGAAATACTCGTCATCGGTCTCAAGGAAGCGGTAATAGATGCGGTACACCTCGGGCCGGGGCCCGCAGTCGGTGCCGAACAGGATGCGGTCCGCATAGCGCAGGAAGAAGCGCCGGGCGGTAAAGGGCTGGCGGCCCAGCTCGGCGATGCTGTCCGAAAAATCCACGTACAAGTTGGGGCAGCGGTCGAGCAGTTCGCTCACCCAGCCCAGGTTCTCGGGGTAGCAGGCGACGTGGGCGGCGATGAAAGTGGTCTGCGGGTGCCGGGCGACCAGTTTCGCCAGGCCGTCGAGTATTTCCTGAAACGGTGGGAAGGGTGGACTGGTGAAAGCCCATTCGGGGTGGCTTTGCAGCTCCTCCCAGCGCTCGTTGGTCTCGTTCACCGGATCGAAGAACGCCACCACGTCCGAGACGTGGATCATCACCGGCAGCCCGAGTTCGCCCGCCGTCTGCCAAAGCGCGTCGAGGCGGGGGTCGTCGACCTTCACGAGCTCGTCGCGATGGTCGCGCACCGTCAGACCGAAGGGTTTCCAGATCTTCAGGCCCTCGGCGCCCCGTTCCTTCTGCGCGCGCAGCCTTTTCACGGCCCATTCCGGAAAGTCGTCGCCCTTTTCAGCCCAACGCGACCAATCCACGCCCCCGAAGACGCTGAAACGCTCGGGAGCTCTGGCCTTGAAAGCCTCCAGGTGGGAGTTCAATACATCCTCTCCCCAGCCTCCGTCGAGGTCCACGTAATGGGTGACGCCTGCCTCGTCGAGCTGATCGAGCAACTGAGCGAAGGGTCGGTTCTCCCAGTCAAGGCCGATTGGCTTTCCCAGGTGATTGTGGGCGTCGATCACAGGAAAACGGGGCTTCTCCACACGAGTGGATTTGACGACCAGCTTGGATCTGGGCCGATAGTCCTGAAGCAGCATCTGATGCCTTTCTTTTCCCGAGTCTACTTTGTGTAGGTCAGCAGGTACAGCTTGATGACTGCTGACTGCTTTCGGACATCTCAGCGGTGGCGCGAAGGGGAATGCTCGAGCAAATTGCAGTAGTGCACCGACGGCCTGAGAAGGCCATCCAAGGCGACCGGCCCGCCTTCGCCCCGCC
>JBFGHG010000896.1:0-1846 GCA_041578395.1 Acidobacteriota bacterium | reverse complement strand
GCCCCGTCGCCGATCTCGGAGTCTGTCGCTGGTTGACCAGCAATATACGGTGAGTTGGCCTACAATGTCAACCTAAATTGTGCTGCAAATCACACATTCCACGCCCGGCACCGGGCGAAACTTCGGGAATCGCACAACGTTCCGGATTCGAGGAGTCTGCCCTTGATGCCATTGCCCCGCAGCGCCCCCCCAGCCCTTTTCCTCCTCCTGATCGCGGGGGTCCCGCTGCTCCCGGCCCAGCCGGGACGAGTCTTCCCTCAGCTGGCCGACGGCGGCGGGATCCGCTCGGAGGTGCTGCTGACCAACCCGGGCGACACCGCCCAGGCGGGGACGCTCCGTTTCCGGCAACCGTCGGGCGAACCGTGGCCGCTGGGAATCGCCACCGCCGGAAGCGGTGAACTGCGCTACCGCGTCGAGCCGGGAGGCGTCGCCCGCTTCACCACCGACGGCAGCGGTCCGGCCCGCAGCGGCTACCTGGTGGTCGAGCCGGACGACCCCGACTCCCGCGTCACCGCCTCCATCGGCTACCAGCTGGGCGAGTTCGAGGTGTCGGCCGCGGCGACGGCTCCGGCGGACCGCTTCCACACCTTCGTCGAGGTCGGCAGGGACGTCAACACGGGCATCGCCGTGGTGAACCTGCAGGGCGAAACTGCGCCGCTCTGGCTGCGCCTCTTCGACCCGGACGGGACGGCGCGCGCCAGCCGGGTCCTGGAACTGGGCGGGGGCCGGCAGATGGCGCTGTTCGTCGACGAACTGTTCATCGGCCTGGGCGACTTCACCGGCAGCCTGCACCTGTCCGGTCCGGTCCCCTTCGCCACGCTGGGACTGCGGCAGCGAGCTTCGGGGGCGCTGTCCACCCTGCCGGGCGCGCCGGACGCCTTTGACGGCGCGGTCACCACCTTCGGGACCGTCACCGTCCGGCCCCTGCTCGAGTTGGAGGGCGCCGGCTCCAACATCGACTCGCTGGCCTTCTGGGAGAATCCCGACCCCGGCCAGGTGCTGCTGCTGGTAAACGGCAAAGCCAATCGGGTGGTGGAGGTGTGGCTGTTTCCCTTCGCGGGCAACGAACAGCCGCCCATTCAAGGGGTCTTCGGCGAAGGCGACGTCAACGGTGTGGTGGTGGACCAGTTACAGGGCCTACTGTACGTCACGCAGTCGGCGCCCAGTTCGCGCATCTACGTCTTCTCCCTCCCCGATCTGACCCTGGTCCAGGAGTTTGGGGACGTCGATCTGGGCCGCGAGCCCAACCTCGACCTGCAGGACTCTCCGGACGGGAGCCGCCGCCTCTTCGTCACCTCGGACGCCGGCAACGTGGTGCACGTCTTCGACCTGCAGGGAGCCGCCGGACCGCGCATCGACGAGTTCGACCCGGAGGGTCCCGGGGAGATCGAAACCATCCTGGTCGACGACCTGCACCAGATCCTCTACGTCCCGGACGAAGAGTCGCGCGAGGGGGTGTACGCTTTTCATACCGACGGCACCCCCTACCTCAACTGCAGCCGCGGACCCGTCTGCACCCATCGCTTCGCGGTGGGCCTGTTTCAGGCGGACGCCGAGGGGATCCTCCTCTACCGCTGCCCCGCTTCCGGGCCCGACAGCGGCAACGGCTTCATCGTGGTCTCCGACCAGCGGCAGGACGTCAACGAGTACGAGTTCTTCGACCGGGTGAGCTGGCGCCACCTGGGCACTTTGCAGCTGGAAGGCGTGGACAACACCGATGGCATCGCCTCCACCCAGCAGCCCCTGCCGGGCTTCCCGCTGGGCCTGTTCGCGGCGGTGCACGACGACCGCTCGGTACAGCTGGTGGGCTGGGACGTGATTCTGGAAGCCACCGGACTCGCCTGCT
>JBFGHG010000895.1:0-1853 GCA_041578395.1 Acidobacteriota bacterium | reverse complement strand
CGGGGGTGGCGGCCCAGCGGAGCGTCGATGGTCCCCTCTGGCGGGTCGAGCAGGCCGTACACCAGAGCCAGGTAGAGCTTGCGGACCTGGCGGCGGCGAAACTGGGCCGCCAGCGCCTCGCGGACCTGCTCCCCTTTGGCGACCAGCAGGACCCCGGAGGTGGGCTTGTCGAGCCGGTGAACCAGCCCCGGCCGCAGGGAGCCGGGCTGCTCCAGCTGTCCGAAATGGTGCAGCAGGGCGTTGGCCAGGGTGCCGGAGGGGTGGCCCGCTCCGGGATGGACCACCAGGCCCGCCGGTTTGTCGATCACCGCCAGCTGCTCGTCCTCGTAGAGGATCTGCAGCGGCAGCGGCTCGGGAATGAGTTCGGAGGGGGGCTCCGGGGGCGGCCGCAGCCGCACCTCCTCGCCGGCGCGCAGCCGGTATCCGGCTTTTTCGCGCCGTCCGTCCACGTCGACGGCCCCCGCATCGATCCAGGTCTTGATCCGGCTGCGCGTCTGCCGGGGCAGCTCGAGGGTCAGAAACACGTCCAGCCGCTGGCCTGCCCGGTCCGGCTCGACCCGGAAAGCGTGTTCATCCTGCACGGCTGGCGTCGGGAAGCGGACGGGAACGGAAGGCCAGGTAAATGGACAGGCCGGCGGCCGCCAGCAGCAGGCTGATCAACTGGTGGACCGAGACCAGCCCCTCCACCACGAAACCGGGAAGCCGGTCCCCCCGGAAGTACTCGTTGACGAAGCGCAGCAACCCGTAGCCGACGAAGTAGAGGCTGATGATCTGGCCGGCGAAGCGGTGGCGTCCGTGCATCCCCAGCAGCAGCAGGAAGAGCAGCAGCGCGCCGGCGGCTTCGTACAGCTGCACCGGGTGCAGCGGGACGTTCAGCGGGATGCCTACGTTGCTGTGCGCGTACTCGCTGGTGAAGGTCACCGCCCAGGGGACGCTGGCGGGCCGGCCGTAGTCGCACCCCGCGGCGAAGCATCCCAGGCGTCCGATCACCTGCCCGAGCGCGATGGCGGGGGCGGCAGCATCGGCCACCTTCCAGAAAGAGAGTCCGGGAATCCTCCGCAGGTAGAGAAAACTGCCCAGCGTGGCCCCCATCAGACCGCCGAAGAAGGCCCCGCCCGCCTGCCAGAACTCGAGCGAGAGCAGCCGCGAGAAGTCGGCCGAGTAGTAGGACCAGTTGGTGAGCACCATCAACAGCTTGGCGCCCAGCAACGCCGAGACGATCACCACGAAACCGAGGTCCCAGGCCCGCCCCCGGGGGACACCCTCTTTTTCGAGCAACCGCGCCAGCAGGGCGGTCGAGACCAGGAAGGCCGTGGCCAGGAGCAAACCGTAGCTGTGGATGGTGACCGGACCCAGGTCGACGATCTTCGGAAACATGGCGTCCAGGGTACCACGTGTGGCACGGGCATCTTGCCCGTGACGAATCAGGGCCTGGAAGGTCGTTCCACCAGCGGCGCGAAGGCGACCCACTGCTCCGTGCCGTCCCCGTACGGCGGGCACTCGTCCCGGGTCGGCGCCGACGTGGTTGATCAGTCCCTCGAGGTCTTCGTACCCGAAGTCCTCCCTCGAGTCTGGCCGATCAGTCCTCTTCCTTGGACTCCGCCACGATCTTCTCCGCCAGGTGCGGGGGGACGATGTCGTAGTGGGAGTGCTCCATGTGGTAGCTGCCTCGGCCGCCCGTCAGCGAGGTGAGCGTGGGGGCGTAGGTGAGCAACTCCGCGAAGGGGACCTGGGCGCGGATGATCTGGGTGCTCCCCTTCATGTCCATGCCCTGGATGCGGCCGCGCCGGCTGTTCAGGTCTCCCATCACGTCTCCGGCGCTCTCCTCCGGAACGTACACCTCGACGTTCATG
>JBFGHG010000894.1:0-1854 GCA_041578395.1 Acidobacteriota bacterium | reverse complement strand
GGCAGCCGGCCGTGAGCGTAGCGCAACAGCAACGGATGATATCGTCGGCAGAGGTCCTCCTTGGCCCGTTCGTCTCCGGCCTGAGCCGAGCGCAGCAATTCCTGGGAAGACTTCACATCGGGTGGGACTCCCGCTTTCATTCCCTCACTCCGGAGCCGGCCCGTCGGTTCGCGAAACGAGTGCCGGGCATTCGCCGCCCCCAGAGGTGCGCGGAATCACACCGCCCCCCCGTACGAAGACGAGACAGCCTGCGGCACGTAGCAATCGGCCGAACAGTGCTCCCCTTCCACTGCGCCGAATCACAGCGGCGTTTCGATCTCAAATGCTCAACTCGAATGAAAATAATACGACACGCGACCCCCGCGAGGAAAGTGCCGCGCGGCACCGGGAGACCGCCCGCACCCCGGCCGCCCCCACCTCTCCGGTTTTGCTCTCGCTCCGGCTTTGCTCTATTCTGACTACCCAGCATGCAGCCGCCATCGGATCGACAGCTGGAACTGTTCGACATTCAGCACTTCGGCGATGCGGACTCGATGGCGGCCGACGCCCCCGACGATCTGCGCACCCTGGCGAGAAAACTCCCGTCCCAGCTGTATCTGGGCACGTCCTCCTGGTCCTTTCCCGGCTGGTCCGGCCTGGTGTACAACCGGCGATACGCCGAGGCCATCCTGGCCAAAGAGGGGCTGGGAGCCTACGCCCGCCATCCGCTGCTGAGAACCGTCTGCGTGGACCGCACCTACTACGCCTCCATCCCGGCCGAGGAGTTCGCCGCCTATGCCCGGCAGGTGCCCCGCCACTTCCGGTTCGTCGTCAAGGCGCCGCAGGCGTGCGTGGCCCCGCAGCTGGCCCGCACCCCTTCGGAGGCGCCCGTTGAGAACCCGAAGTTCCTGGACCCGCACTACGCCGCAGAGGAAATCGCCGGCCCCATGCTGGACGGCCTCGGGGAGAAGGCCGCCCTTCTGCTGTTTCAATTCCCGCCGGAGACGGTCCGCGACGCACGGGGGCGAAGCGGGTTCCTGAAACGGCTGGAGAGGTTTCTGGGGCGGCTGCCGGAGGGTCTGCGCTACGCCGTGGAGGTGAGAAGCCGCCCGCTGATCGGCCCCGACTACTTCCGTGTCCTGGACGCCGCCTCGGCCGTCCACTGCTTCAACGTCCACCCGGCCGGCTTGGCGCTGGACCGGCAGCTGGAACTGGCCGGCGGCGAGCAGCCGGGGCCGCTGCTGGTGCGCTGGATGCTGCATCCGGGTCTGGGATACGAGGAAGCGCGCGAGCGCTACGCGCCCTTCAACCGGCTGGTGGATCCCCAGCCGGCCACGCGCGCCAAGATCGTTCAGCTCTGCCGGCTCGCCTGCGAGCAGGGCCAGCCGGCCTACGTGATCGTCAACAACAAGGCGGAGGGGTCGGCGCCGCTCTCGGTGGTGGAGGTGGCCCGCGAGTGGGGCCAAGCCTCGGGCTGATGCGTGGCACGGGCGTCCCGGCCCGTGATTCTTCAGGGAGCAATCACGGCCTGGAAGGCCGTTCCACCTACTTGTAGCGGTAGACCAGCCGGCCTCGGGTGAGGTCGTAGGGGGAGAGTTCGACGCTGACCCTGTCCCCGCGCAGGATGCGGATGAAGTGCCGGCGCATTTTCCCCGAGATGTGAGCCAGGACGGTGTGGCCGTTCTCCAGCTCGACCTTGAACATGGCGTTGGGAAGCGCTTCGACCACCGTTCCGGTCACCTCGATCGCTTCGGACTCTTTGGCGGGCACGTCGCTGGCGTGCGGGTTCTTTTTCTTCTTCTTCCTCTTCTTGGTGCCGTAGCGTCTTCGCGGTCGTGGCCTTCGCGCCATACAGTCGAGTCCCTCCAAAGGAGT
>JBFGHG010000893.1:0-1856 GCA_041578395.1 Acidobacteriota bacterium | reverse complement strand
GGGCGTAGGCCCAGTTGCGGTAGGCCAGTTCGTCGAAGCGCAGGTAGGCGAGTCCGTAGGGCCGGTTGTCGTAACTCTGCTTCTTCTCCTCGATCACCGTCTGCCGCTGGTTGTCGAAGTTCTCGTCGGTGACGTCCAGCGACAGCATGCGGTCCGCCTCCAGCCACAACGCCAGCTCGAGCTGGTGCGATGGCACCGTGGCGTAGTAGTTCGTCCGGTCCTTGCTCGTAGTGGCGTTCCAGCGGCCGCCGGCGGCGTCCAGAAGGCGCCCGTGCTCGTTCTTGCCCACCAGGCGCGACCCCTGAAACATCATGTGCTCGAACAGGTGCGCGAACCCCGACTGCCCCGGCTGCTCGAAACTCGAGCCCACCCCGTAGTGCAGGGTGACGTGCACCAGCGGCACGCTGCCGTCCCGATGCAGGATCACCCGCAGGCCGTTGCCGAGCGACGCCTCTCGAAACGCGACCGGGGGGACGGCGGGAGGCAGAGGAGCGGCGGCTGGTTCGGGTCGTTGCATGAAAAAGCGGGATGCCAGCTTGGGGGTCAATCCCCGGACGAGGCCAGCTCGAACTCGAAAAACATCAGGTCTTCACCCTCGGTCAGATTCTCCACCTCGGGCAAGTACAGCCTCAGTCCGGACAGATCCCCGTCTTCGGGAAGCGGGAAGAAGACGATTCCGAAATCGGATTCCCTGGGAGGAATCAGCTTCTCGCCGAACACTTTGCGCTGAAAGTCGCTCATCATCTTCGGTTGCACCGAGCGCCGCAGCAGGATTTCACGTTGGGTGGAGTAGGAGGTGATCGGTTTCTTCAGCGTAATCGCGAGCAACACGTCGGTGGGTGAAAGCGGCGAAACGGTCTCCCCCCCGGCGTCCACCAGGAAGATGTCACGCGCGTCCACCCGCAGAGCAAACTCGTTGTTGTTCTCGATGACCACCAGGACCGGCATGATCCCCTTCTCGAACAGCTTCTTGGTGTCGAAGACCTCACGGATCTCTTCGTCGGTGGCGAAGCAGCGGGCCCCGATGACGACGTTTTGAAAGTCCTGGTGCGCGGGGTAGTCGGCGGCCGCCTCGACTTCCAGGTCCAGCGCCTTGTACTTGCCGGCGACGGCCGAGCCGAAAAGGCCGAGGAGGACGGCGGAGGCGACGATCCAGATTCTTCTCATGTGGACCTCGCTATTTTAGCCCATTTTCCGGCGGTCTGCGGTGCGGGGTCACCCCAGCGCTTCCACGACGCGGCGGGCCCACTCCGGGGCGGCTTCGGCGTGCTTCAGGTAGACGTAGACCTCGTCGCGCCCCGTGGACTTCAGCCAGGAGGCCCACTGCACGAGCTCCTCGGCGCCGTAGTCGTCCTTGCGCAGCCGCACGTAGACGAAAGGCGCCGTGACCTCGCGCACGGCGGGCGCCTTGTCCGTCTCCACCACCCCCAGCGAGGCGCCGTGCTTCTCCAGACAGCGGTAGGTGTCCGGCTGCATCCAGGAGTCGTGCCGGAACTCCAGGGCCAGCTTCCATTTCGAAGCGTGCGCTTCGAGAAAGGCTTCCAGGACCTCCAGCTCCTGCCGGAACCAGGGGGGCAGCTGCACCAGGACGCATCCCAGCTTCGGCTCCAGCGGCTCGACCCCGCTGGCGAACCACTCCATCTCCTCCTCGCAGCCCCGCAGCCGTTTGCGGTGGGTGATGCGCTGGCTCAGCTTCAGCGAGAAGCGGAAATCGTCCTCCACCTGCTCGGCCCAGTTGGCGGTGATATTGTTTCTGTTAACCAAAGGAGTGGGATTAAAAGGAATTTTCATTTGGACGGCGATTGTCTCGCTGGTACTTTTTATCGCCGGATTTCTTGCTTCACGGCTGATTCGCG
>JBFGHG010000892.1:0-1863 GCA_041578395.1 Acidobacteriota bacterium | reverse complement strand
CCAGGGGTCGAAGTAGACCAGCATCTCCTGCAGCCCCAGGAAGTACCAGGGCGCCTTGGCCGGGTTCATGGTCAGGTTGGGGTTGGCCGGCTCCTCGAGGGGGGCGTTCAGGGTGATCGACCAGACCATCAAGACCAGGGTCACCACCACTGCCGCCAGCAGTTCGATGCGCAGAAGGTAGGGCCAGACGTGCACCTTCTGGTCCCACCCCTTGCGGTAGGGTTCGATCTTGCGGTGGTGCTCCTTGGCCAGCTTGGGGTCCGCTTCCAGCTTCGTGATCAGCCGGTCGGTGGCGAAGGACTGCCGCAGTCCGTACCACATGAAGAAGGGGACCAGTATCAGCAGGGCCACGATGGGGATGTTGTCGGGCAGGGAGACGATTTCCCAGAGCTGTGCCCAATCCATAGTTCGACCTCCGCGAGACCCGGCCGGGCCTCGCTACTTCCTCATTTTCTTCAGCTCGGACTCCAGCACCACCGGCGCGGGGCCCGAGATGCTGCCGTCCTTGCGCACCCGCCAGAAGTGCACCGCCAGGAAGACCGACAGGATCAGCGGAATCGCGATGCAGTGCCAGATGTAGGAGCGAAGCAGCGCGTTGGCGTCCACGATCGAGCCCCCCAGCAGGGCGAAGCGGACGTCGTTGAAGGGGGTCATCCCCAGCTCCGGGCCGAAGGGGCCTTCGTGCCCCAGCAGCGGCGTGGCGCGCGCCATGTTGGTCCCCACCGTGACGGCCCAGAAGCCCAGCTGGTCGTCGGGCAGCAGGTAGCCGGTGAACGACAGCAGCATGGTGAGCACCAGCAGGATCACCCCCACCATCCAGTTGAACTCGCGCGGCGTCTTGTACGACCCGGTCAGAAAGACCCGCAGCATGTGCAGCCACACGGTGATGATCATCCCGTGGGCGGCCCAGCGGTGCATGTTCCGCAACAGGCTTCCGAAGGGCACGTCGTTTTCCAGGAACTGGATGTCCAGAAAGGCCTGCCCCTTGCTGGGGTGGTAGTAAAACATCAACAGCACCCCGGTGATGGTGAGCACGAAGAACAGGTAAAAGCTGATTCCTCCCATCCCCCAGGTGAATCGAAAACGGACTGCGTCTCGGTTCACCTTGGCTGGATGCAGATGGAGAAATACGTTGGTCAATACGGCCAGGGCGCGATTGCGGGGTGTATCATCCAACTGGTGCCGGAAGACCGATTTCCAGACCTGCGTCTTCTTGTAGTCCTTGGCCGCCTCGACGTCCTGCTTTCCTTTGTCAATGAAGGGCTGGACGCTGGACTTGACCTTGACCACCAGGGATTCGGGTTTTTCCTCTTTTGCCTCGGCTTCGGAGTTCTTGCTTTTCTCCTCGTCCATGACCTCTCCTTTTTCCTTCCCCTTTTTCCCGGCCAAGTTCAGACAGCGAGAAACGAGCCGCTGTCGCTGAATTGACAAGTCGCTCCCGGCGGGCACTGGTACAACTGGCTGGTATCAACCACGATCTGGCCCTCGGCGTCCAATTCGAGCCTGGCCCGATCCATCGGCCTGGGCGCCGGTCCCTCGAAATTAATCCCCTCGCTGTCGTAGCCGCTGCCGTGGCAGGGACACTTGAACTTACTCTCGCTCTCCACCCAGTCCGGCGTGCAGCCCAGATGAGTGCAGCGGGCATAAATGACAAAAATGCCCTCCGTGTTGCGCACCACCCAGATCCGGTATCTGGCCTGGAACCGCGTATCGACGCCTAAAGCGAAATCAGATGGGTAGCCGATGCGAAAAGTCGTCTTGGGCTCGAACAGGGTTCTGGGAAAGAAGAACCGCATTGTCATCAGCAGGTTGGCACCCAAGAATCCAAAGACGCAGGCCCAGGTGAATTTGCGCCGGCGTATT
>JBFGHG010000891.1:0-1864 GCA_041578395.1 Acidobacteriota bacterium | reverse complement strand
TTGATGGCGCCCCGCTTGTTGATGTTGCACTGCACCACCGGACCCCAGCAGCCGATCTCCACCAGGCACTCGGGATCGCCGTACTCCTCGGCGAAGGTGCCTTCCTCGTAAAAGCCGGCGCGGGTGCAGCCGCGGTGGACCGTCTCGTTGAACAGCCAGGCCGGCCGGCCCAGTTCGTCGAACTCGGGCAGCGGGCCCAGGCCCTGCAGAAAGAGGAGCACGGCGGCGATCGTCTCGGTGAAGTTGTCTCCCACGGGCGAGCAGCCCGGGATGTTGACCACCGGCAGGCCCAGTACGCTGCGGTAGTCCTCACCCAGGAAGTCGATGACGCCCATGGCGCCGATGGGGTTTCCGTAGGCGGCCGGAATCCCTCCCCAGGTGGCGCAGGTCCCGATGGCCACCACCGCCGCCGCGTTCTTCGAGAGCCGCTCCAGCCATTCGGCGGTGGGAATGGGCTGCGGCTCGCCCTCCACGTCCCGTACGCCCAGGCCGGACCAGTATCCGCCGTGTTCCGCCGCCAGCGTCTCGTCCGCCACCGACCCTTCGAAAATCACCACGTAGGGGGACTCCAGCTCGCCTTGGGCGGCCCGCTCGAAGTTGCGGACGAAGGCGTCTCCCGCCTCCACCGCCAGAACCGGGTGGTGCAGCACGACCTTGGGGAGGCCGGGGATGTTGCCCAGCAGCAGGGATTCGACCGAGGGTTGGGTGGCGCCCACGGCGGCGATCGAGCAGCCGTCGCAGCTCATGCCGGCCAGCCAGAAGGCGTGAACCTCCTGGTGGGGTCCGACCTCGAGGCCGGGCAGCTTCGCGTTCGCCGGCTCCGCCGCTGCGTCCCCCGGAATTGGAATCTGCGAGGTCGCCATGAACTCTGCCTCCTTCGCGCTGCTGTCGATGGTATCCGGGGTGGGAAGTGGCGTCAAGATTGCTTCTTGCCTGCTTCTTGCAGGGTGACCCCTGCATTCGATAGCATGAGTTGGAACGAGGAGGAACGAGCCCATGGCGGAACGCAAGCAGCTTTCCTGGAATCTCTTTCGCTTTCTGCTCTTCGCGGCGGCGGCCAGCCTGGCCGCCTACATCCCGTTCAAGTACGCCACCCAGCTGCACGCGATCGAGGGCATCTACTTCTACCTCTTCCCCCTCTCCTCAGTGGTGGCGCTGGCCGGCATTCTGCTCGCCTGGAAGCCGGTCTACGCATTCCGTCTGCCGCTCTGGCTGAAGGCGGCCACCTCGGCCATCGCCATCGGCTGGATCGCCACCGGCGTGGTCTGCATCCCGTCGCTGGCCAAGACCACCATGTCGGCCCCCGCGCTGGGGCTCTTCGCGACCTTCCACATGGTGGCCCAGCACGTCTTCCTCTCGCTGAGCGTGACCTTTTTGCTGCTGGTCCCGCACAGCGTCCACGGCTGGTTCGGCCAGCCGATCCCGGCGGCCCGGGAAGAGGCGGAAGCGGAGCCGGCTCCATCGGAACTCTGAGGAGTCCAAGCGGCACGGGCTGCACGAGGACTGTCACCAACCTCTGACAGAATGAACCCATGGCCAACAGGCCGGAGACGACGGATGAATATCCCCGCTTCGCCGCGATCGACGTCGGCTCCAACGCGGTTCGCCTGCTGCTGTCGCGCGTGATCCCCAATGGACGGCCGGTCTTCAAGAAGGAGGCCCTCTTCCGCATCCCCGTCCGCCTGGGCGAGGAGGCGTTCCGGCGGGGCCGGATTTCTCCCGCGCTCTCCGAACGCCTGGTCCACACCATGATCGGCTTCCGCCACCTGATCCGCGCCTGCCAGCCGATCGACTACATGGCCTGCGCCACCTCCGCCATGCGCGAGAGCGCCAACCGCCACGAACTCGTGGAGAGGATCTACCG
>JBFGHG010000890.1:0-1866 GCA_041578395.1 Acidobacteriota bacterium | reverse complement strand
GTCCGGCTGCGCGCCTCTCTCCCGGTGCGGCTGGGCGGCCGCCACGCCGACCTGCGGGTCGAGATCGAGTGACCGTCAGCGCGACCGTTCGTGGCGGTCGCGCTGTCCGTTGTCGTAGATTCCTTCGACAGCGGCGGGCTGCCCCCCTTCGCGCACCATCCGCAGCCGAAAGTAGGGCAGTTCCTCGAACATGAACAGGTCGTCCCCCATCGGGATCATCGCGTAGACCGGGCCGTCGTCGCGCTGGTAGGTGAGCCCGCCCTCGTCGTAGCGGAGTTTGCGGGGGCCGTAGTCCCCGGCGTAGCTGCGCAGCAACTCCTGCTCGACGCTCACCGGCTCCAGCCGGATCTGCAGGGCGTCCCGGGCCCACTGGTAGCGGTCCTTCAGCCGCGGCTCCTCCGCCCGGGCGATGAGCCGGTCCACCGCCTCCAGGTGGGCCCGCTCCAGGGCCTTTTCCCGGGGCACTTCGATGTCCGGCTCCACCCCGGTCCCCTCCCAGTTGGTCCCCGAGATGGGGTTGATGGCGCGTCCCTTGGGCACCCACACCAGGAACTGCCCGTTGGCGACCATGGTGCCCCCGGGGTGAGCGCCTCCGCCGGTCGTCTCGCCCACGATGGTGGCCCGCTTCATGTTCTTCAGGTTGTAGGTGAACTCCTCGGCCGCCGAGAAGGTGCGTCCGCTGGTCAGCACGAACACCTCCGCCTCGGCGTTGCGGCGTCCGGGGACGTAGGGGAGCGTCCAGGTCTGCGTGGTCTCGTCCCGGGGGCGCCAGTAGAAGCTGTTCAGGTGCTTGGGCTCGGCGTCGAACAGGTAGCTGGAGAGGATCTGGATCATGGTGGGGCTGCCGCCGCCGTTGGTCCGCAGGTCGATGATCAGGGCGTCGGCGTTGGCCAGGAAGTTCATGGCCGCTGCCGCCGTCTCGCCCGCTTCCGGCATCCCCGAGAAGCCGTCCAGCTTCAGGTAGCCGACGTTGCCGTCCAGGATCTCGACGCGGCGGAACGAGAAGTTGCCGCGGCGGCTTTCCTCCAGGAAACGCGCCCGGTCTTCGGGGCTGGGGCCCTCGTCGCCCCGCTGCTGCAGGCGCGCGGCCCCTTCCGGGTCGAAGCTGACGCGCAGGTGTTTGTCGCCGCTGATCTCCTGCAGGTCGGCCGTCAGCCGCTGAGCGAACTGCTCTCCGTCGGACAGTTCGTCGTAGGCGCCTTCGCCGGCGCGCCGCTCGAGGTGCTCGGCCATCTTCCGGGCCGTCTCGGGATAGACGTAGTTGTCCGCCAGCAGCCGGTTGATGGCCGCAATCGCGTCGGTTCTCGCCTCGGCGCTCAGCTCGTCCACGCCGGCGGCCAGCTCCGGTGCGATCGTCGACAGACAAAGCAATCCGCCTAGAACCCACCTGGGAATCGAAGTCATGTATACCTCCTCTTGCGGGGTTTAGACGCAGGCCTGGACGCGAAAGTCGAAAAAACTTCCGTCCAAATTCCTTCCGTCCAGCGGACCCGGTGGCGGACACCTTGGTTTCCGCGGGGGTTTTCACACTGCGAGTGGGGCATTTTCTCCATCCTTCGCGCGCCGCCGGCTCCCTCCAACGGCAAAAAAGCGTCGGCCGGCCGGCCGACGCCGGAGGCCCCGAAGTTGCTTCCATCCAACGCGAAACTTCTGGTCGTCGTTTCGGAGGTCTCGCAGGACGACGGCAGGCGGACGAGGAGGGCGCCGCCCGAATTCATCCCGGTGAAGTCGTTCGGCGTGCCCATCACTCGACCCGCGCACCATGGTCTCTTTCTCGGCCGCCCCCGGTCGCTCTACCGCACTCCTGGAAAGGGAGGGAACCATGAAGTCATTCACACCGATTCTCCTGGCGCTGCTGCTGCTGGG
>JBFGHG010000889.1:0-1868 GCA_041578395.1 Acidobacteriota bacterium | reverse complement strand
GCCTGGACTCCAAGCTGCGAACCGTGTGCGTGGCGGAGGCCGCCGGGTCCGAGATCTCGAGCGAGTGGAGCCGGATCAAGCGGGTGCGCACCGGGCTGAAACCGCCCTATTCCCGTCCGCTGGAGGCCGCCAGCGAGGACCTGACCGCCATCGAAGAGGAGATCGAGGCCGCTCTGGCCGGCAGCGATTCGCGCTCGGCAATGGATCTGCTGGGGGAATATTTCCGGGGGGTGGCCTCGGTGTTCCGTGACGTGGATACCGGGTTGAAGGACTTCTGCCTCCGCTTGAGCGAGGTGAGCCGGCCGTTGGAGACCGTGCTGAAGATGGTCTAGGAGAACGTGATGGAGGAGCCGACGACTGATTCCGGCGTTCCTTTTCAGAGCGCCAGCGAGTTGCGGGAAGCACACCGGGGTTTGCTCGAACAGCTGGACCGGCGGCTGGAAAGCGACGCCACCCCGGCGGGAGAGGAGGCGGCCCTGGCCGAACTGGAGCCGGCCATCCGCCGGTTCCTCGAGCAGGGGGCCGCCACCGGGACCTTCCTGGAGGAAGTCCGGGACCGGACCGCCTGCCAGGTGCTGCTCGACTACTGGGTCTCGAGCCTCTCGGGGGCGGGACGGCCGGTTCGAGCGGTCCGGCTGGCCCGTTTCGACGGCCAGAGCCTCCCCGATCTCTCCGACCAGCCTTGTCCGTACGTGGGCCTCGAGGCCTTTCACGGTCAGGATTTCTTCTTCGGCCGCGAGGCGGACACGCGCTCGCTCCTGACCCAGATCGAGCGTTCGCCGCTGGTGGTGGTGACGGGCGCCTCGGGCAGCGGCAAGTCGTCGCTGGTGATGGGCGGAGCGCTGCCTGCCCTGGCGGCGGGCGAGGCCTGGCGAGTGCTGCCGCCGTTCGTCCCGGCCGACGCCCTCTTCGCCAACCTTGCCCGGGCGGTGTCCCAACCGGGGGAGCCGCAGGACGCCGAGTTGGCCGGGCTGGCGGAGGCCCTGCGCAGCGACCCGGAGGAGCTGGCCTCGCGGCTGGGTGATCGCGCGGCGGTGCTCACCATCGACCAGTTCGAGGAGCTGTTCACCCTTTCCTCCGCGGAGGAGCGCGAGGCCCTGGTCCGAGCCCTGGTTCGGGTCCTGGAGGCGTCCGCGGGCCACCGCGTCATCGTCACCGTGCGGGAGGAGTTCCGGACCCGGATCGCCGGGCTGCGCCCGCTCGAGCCGTTTCTGGAGCAGGCCTGGTACAGCATGCGCCCGATGGGCTACGAACAGCTGCGGGCGGCCGTCGAGAAGCCGGCCGAACTGGTCAACCTGCAGTTTCAGGCGGGAATCGTGGACGACCTGGTGAAAAAGGTGCTGGGGCAGGCCGCCGCGCTGCCGCTGTTGCAGTTCACCTTGCGCGAGTTGTGGGAAGAGCGGGACCGCAACCGGGTCACCTGGGAGGTGTACGAGCGAGTCGGGGATCCGCTGGACGCCCTGCAGGCCTCGGCCAACGAGTTTTACCAGGGGCTCGCTCCACAGACGCGGGACGAGGTGAAGCGAATCCTGCTCGAACTGGTGCGGGTGGACGAGCTGTTGGAGGCCTACCGCCAGCCGGTCCGCATGGCACGGCTGCTCGAGGCAGGAAGGGCCAGCACCCAGGAGGTGCTGCGGCTGCTGGCTGCCGGAGACTACGTGCGCCTCACGCCCGAGTCGGGCGGACCCGACGCCGTCGTGGAAGTGAAACATGAGGCCCTGATCCGCAACTGGCCGCTTTTCGTCGGCTGGATCGACGAGAAGAGGATCGAGCGCCGGCAACGCCTGGCTCTGGCCGAGTCCGCCCGGCGCTGGGACGAGACCGGACGGCCCGACGAAGGCTTGATGACCGGGTGGCAACTGGAGGAG
>JBFGHG010000888.1:0-1880 GCA_041578395.1 Acidobacteriota bacterium | reverse complement strand
GGCAGGAGGAAGACGATCGAGCCGTACTTGGCGAGGAGACGGTAGGATTCGCGCTGCGACATGGCACCGTCGGTGTGGAATGGCCTTCCAGGCCGGGACCCTTTCCGTAATCGCGGGCAGGATGCCCGCGCCACCCCTCAAATCAGCGGCAGACGGGTGGCCTGCTCGGCCAGATCGATGAAGGGCTGCGGGTAGACTCCGATCAGGATCGTCAGCAGCCCCGTCACCGCGAGCGTCACCACCAGCCCGGTCGAGAACTGCAGGGGCGCGGCGACCGACTCGGTGCGGAAGAACATGGCCACCACGATGCGCAGGTAGTAGTAGAGCGAGACCACCGCGTTGAGCGCCCCCACCACGGCCAGCCAGACCATCAGCGTGGCCGTGCCGCCGGCCGAGTCCAGGGCCGCCTGCAGCACCGCCGCGAAGACGAAGTACTTGGCGATGAAGCCTCCCAGGGGCGGGATTCCCGCCAGCGACAGCAGGAAGATCAGCATCAGCACCGCGATGGCCGGCCGCTTGGTGAACAGGCCGTCGAAGTCTTCCAGCTGCTCCCCGTCGATGTCTTCGCGCCGCAGCAGGATCAGAACGGCCCAGATGCCCAGGTTCATGAAGGTGTACGCCAGCAGGTAGACCGCCGAGGCCCGGATCCCCAGGCCCGATTCCATCACCAGCCCGGCCACCAGCCCCATCAATACGTAGCCGGCATGCGAGATGCTCGAGTAGGCCAGCAGCCGCTTGACGTTGGTCTGGGTGACCGCGGCCAGGTTGCCCCAGGTCATGGTGAGCATCGAGATCAGGACCAGGACCAGCAGGTAGGCCTCGCTCTGCTCCGGGAAGATGACGTAGAAAATACGGAAGAAGATGGCGAAGGCCGCCGCCTTCACCGCCACCGACATGAAGGCGGTCACCCCGGTGGGGGCTCCCTCGTAGGCGTCCGGCGCCCACATGTGAAACGGCGCCGCCGCCACCTTGAAGCAGAGTCCGGCCGCCATCAGGAAGATCGACAGCATCACCAGTCCGCTGGAGGGCAGCTGAGCCAGCGACTCCCGGATGTCCAGCAGGTAGGTGCTGCCGGCCACGCCGTACAGCAGCGACATCCCGTACAGGATGATGCCGGTCGAGAAGGCGCCCAGCAGGAAGTACTTCAGCGCCCCTTCGTTGGAGCGCTGGCTGGAGCGCAGCGAACCGACCAGGATGTAGGTCGAGATCGACATCAGCTCCAGGCCCACGAAGAGGGTCACCAGGTCCAGCGCGCCCGCCATGAACATCATCCCCGAGGTGGCCAGCAGGATCAGGGCGTAGTACTCGGAGTTCTGCTGCTGCTCCACGTCCAGGTAGCGGTAGGACATCAGCACGGCCAGGATCGCCGAGATCAGAAAAAGGAGGTCGAAGAAGCGGGCGAAGGCGTCCAGCGTGACCATCCCGTTGAAGACCCGCTCCGGGTCGTGCCCCCACACCGAAATCAGGTGCACCAGCGAAAAGCCCAGGCCGGCCAGCGAGAAGCTGACGGCCCACAGCCGCTTGTGGGCGCGCCCCAGCAGGGGGTCGATGCAGAGGATTCCCAGCGCCCACAGGATCAGGTAGAGCTGGGGGGCCAGCACCTCGGCGGCGCCCCGCAGATCGCTCAGCGTGTAGGTCGTGGCTTCCGGCATTCAGGACTTCCTCTGACTCGGCGCCCGCCTGGGCGCCTCCCGGCCGGCAAGCCGGCCGTTTACGACGCGGTGGCAAGCCACCGCACTCCCTACCGCCCCGCCGTCTGCGGCAGGGGCGTGAACTCTCCGGGACGGACGATCTCCACCAGCTCGTTGACCGGCTCGTGCAGGTACTCCAGAAAGGGCTTCGGGTAGAGGCCGATCCAGAACGCCAGCACGATCAGCGGC
>JBFGHG010000887.1:0-1881 GCA_041578395.1 Acidobacteriota bacterium | reverse complement strand
GTGAAGGCCGAGTAGAGGAGTCCCAGCGAGTGGGGAAACTGCAGTTCCGCCAGCAGCTCGATCCGGTTGCCGCGCCCCACGCCGTAGGACGCGGTGGCCCATTCTCCGACGCCGTCCAGGGTCAGAATGGCCGCCTCCTCGAAGGGACTGGGGTAAAAGGCGCTGGCGGCGTGCGACTCGTGGTGCTCGGGGAAGACGAAACGCTTGCGGTAGGCGCGCCCCAGCCCGCGGTGCATTTCGCGGGGCAGGTGCAGTTTCTGGCGCAGCCACAGGGGCATGACCTTGGCGAATGACCGGAATCCCCGGGGGCAGTAGTCCAGGTAGGTTTCGAGCAGCCGTTCGAACTTCAGCAGGGGTTTGTCGTAAAAGCCGACGAACTCGAGCTGTTCCGGGCCGAGGCCCGCCTCCTCGAGACAGTAGTCGATCGCCCGCTGGGGGAATTCGTGATCGTGCTTCTTGCGCGTGAAGCGCTCTTCCTGGGCTGCGGCCACGATCCGGCCGTCCACCAGCAGGGCGGCGGCGGAGTCGTGGTAAAAGGCCGAAATGCCCAGGATGGCCGTCATGTCCCCTGCGGTTCCCCATTCTGCAAAAGCCTCGCATTGTAGGAATCGCGCGGCCTCGTTGTCAAAACGGTGCCCGTACTCGAATCACGGGCAGGGATGCCCGCGCCACTAGAAGAGCGTGTAGATGAAGGGTGCGGCGGCGCTGCCGGAGAGGATCACCAGCAGGCCGACCAGCAGCAAGACCGTGACGATCGGCGCCAGCCACCACTTCTTGTTGGAGCCTAGAAAATGCCAGAATTCGCGCAGCAGGCCCGTTCGCTGCTGTTGCGCCTGCCGGGCGAATTCTTCCGGGGAATCGGTCTGCCGCATCGCAGCAACGAGTATATCCAAAAACCGGCGGGCAGTGCAGCCGAAAGGCCCGCGCTGGTGTACACTCTCAGAGGGATAGTGGTGAGGTTGGTGAGGTTGGCCATGGGATTGGATGCGGTGTGCAGGCGGCTGGCTCGGGGAGCGGGCTGGCTGGTGATCGGGCTCGTCGCCGCGGCCGTGGCGTGCGGGACCCCGGTCGAGGTCCCGACCGAACGCGTCGACGCCCATCCGCTGCCGTCCGGCGCTCTTCGCGTGGACACCGAAGGGCGGCCCGGCGGGACCCTCCGCTCCGCCCTGCAGGGGAGCCCCAGCACCTTCAACTTCACCCTGGTGCAAGACCTGCGGTCGCTGCTGCTCACCAAGCTCTTCACCGCCACCCTGATGGAGTACGACGGACTGGCCAAGACCGTGGTGCCCGGCGTGGTCTCGCGCTGGGAGATCGCCGAGGACGCCCGCTCGATCGTGCTGCACCTGCGCCGGGGGCTGCACTTCTCCGACGGCGAGCCGCTGACGGCCGCGGACGTGGTCTTCTCCTTCGAGAAGATCTACGAGGAGGGTTCGGTCAACGGCCTGAAGAACAACCTGCTGGTGGACGGCAAGCCCCTGGAGGTCGAACAGCTGGACGAGCACAGCGTCGTGGTCCGCTACGCGGCCCCCTTCGCCGCCATGGACTACCTGCTGACCACCGTCCCGGTCCTGCCGCGGCACCGCTTCCAGGACCCGGGCCGAAAGATCGAGGACTACTGGGGACTGGACACCCCTCCCCAGGAGATGGCCGGCCTCGGCCCCTTCGTGCTCGCGGAACACGCCCCCGGGCTGCGGTCCACCTTCCGTCACAACCCGCACTACTGGAAGGTCGACGCCGACGGGGTGCGGCTGCCCTACCTGGACCGTTTGGAGGTCCATTACGTGGAGGACCGCAACGCCCAGCTGCTGCGGCTGCAGTCGGGCGAACTGGACCTGCTGCTGGACTCGCTCCGGCCCGAGGACTTCGTGCGCCTGCGCGAGG
>JBFGHG010000886.1:0-1882 GCA_041578395.1 Acidobacteriota bacterium | reverse complement strand
GGGCGTAGGCGCGGGTGCGGCTCCAGTCGACGTCGCGCAGCCACTCCGAGGTGCCGTCGGCGCCGTCCTTGAGCGCCAGGTAGCCCTCCTCGAGCAGCCAGCGGTTGAGGTTGACGCCGCGGCGGAAGGAGTTGAAGCCGTGGTCGGACATCACGAACAGCGCGGTCTCGTCGTCCACCTTCTCCATCAGGCGGCCCACCAGGCCGTCCATTTTGCGGTACAGGTCGCGGATGGCGCCGCGGTGCCGAGCGACGTCCTTGCCGGCGTTGGCCGGGTGGTCGCTCTCCAGGTAGCGCCAGAACATGTGCTGCAGCCGGTCGGTGATGTCGAAGACGCACACCACCGCCCCCCGGCGGGTCTTGTCGACGGCGTCGAAGAACATCCGCTCCCGTTCCTCGTGGATCGACCAGGCCTGCTCCAGGAAGGCCTCCTCGTCCAGCACGCGTTCGTTCAGGGCCCAGGTGTCCTCCGCCAGTCCCAGCGTGCAGAACGGCCCCTGGGTCTTGGCCAGGTACATGGAGTAGGTGACCGGGTGGGAAATCGGCAGCGAGGGGCGGTCGGGGGCCACGTTGATGGGTGTCATGTAGAGCTGGAAGTGCGGCTCGAGCGCCTTCAGGTAGAAGCGGACCTGCCCCCGGATCTTCATGCCGATGCCGGCCTTGAACTGGACGGGAATCCAGCCGGTGTGCCGGCGCAGCGGCAGCTCGTAGCTGCGTCCGTCCAGCTCGAGGCGGGCCGAGCCGGACCCGTTGCGGCTCACCGTGAAGGGGATCTTCATCTCCCCGGCCTCGGGCTGCAGCGGGTTTTCGGGGCCCAGCAGGTAGGAGCGCAGGCTCCCGTTGGACGACTCCAGCGGCAGCAGCTGCCCGCCGGTGTAGCGCGAGCGCTCCTCCGGGTCGGTGGTGTAGTAGGAGAAGGTCCCCTGCGTCCCCTTCAGGTCGGGCACGGACATGGCCGACAGCAGCAGTCCGCGGAACTTCTCGGGCGGAAAGCTGATGGGGACCCGCAGGATGGTGCTGAAGACGCCGTAATCGCCCAGGATCTTCCAGAAGGACTGGCTCTTGCGCTCGAACTGGATCACCGGCTTGCCCAGCGGGATGCTGTAGCGCCCCAGCCGCAGCGAGCGCCGCGGCGGTTCCACCCGGGCCGAGCACAGCTCCGGCAGGTAGTTCTTGCGGTTGGGGACCAGGAAGTCGAAGACGCGGTGACGGCCGGGGTTGCAGCCGGTCTGGAAGGACGACCAGGCCACCGGCGACTCGGCCGGCAGCGTGGTGCGCAGCCGGTGGTAGCAGCCTTGCTTCCGGAGGGCTTCGAAGTGGGGCAGCAGCCCTTCGGACAGGAAGCGGTCGGTCAGCTTCGGGTCCTGCCCGTCCAGCCCCAGCACGATCACCCGTTTGACCCGGGCCTTTTTGAGCGCTCCCCGGGTGCGCAGCGTCTGCAGGACCCAGCGGAAGGGCCACGTCAGCAGCGTGAGGAAGGCCAGCACGAAGGTGATCAGGACGATGAAAAAGGAGGAGACGAAGGCGATCCCGGCGCCCGGCCCGATGTATGCCTGCACGGGTTCGGGCCAGGACGCCAGCACTACGGCCAGCCCCACGCCCGCAACCCAGACTCTCGTTCGCTTCATCCCGCCGCCTCCAAAAGGACAGGCTACTGGAAGCGGGGCCGGCGGTTCAACCCGCCGCTCTAAAGCGCGGCCGTCGCCGAGCCGCCGTGGGGGCCGCGCGGTTTGACAGCCCACCGCGCCGCTCCCTAGCCGGCATTATTCATAAGATCCTATGCAGGGAACGAATGTGGGACGCTGCTGCTACCCTCCTCGCGAACGAAAACTTCAACAAGGAGGAGTTTATGACAGCAACGACCCACGGCAATGATGGTAACG
>JBFGHG010000885.1:0-1886 GCA_041578395.1 Acidobacteriota bacterium | reverse complement strand
TGAATGAGCAGGTGCCGCAGCCCCGCGCCCCTGCTACAATGGGCCGCGTCTGAGCGCCCGATCATGTTGACCGAGCAGAGAAACCCGGACACGCTGACCATCGACGAGCTGGACACCCGCCGCCGCCTGGAACTGATCAACCGGCAGGACCAGGAGGTGGCGGCCGCCGTGGCAGCGGTGATTCCGCAGCTGGCGGAAGCCGTCGACGCCATTGCCGAGCGGATGCAGCGCGGCGGGCGCCTCTTTTACGTGGGCTCGGGGACCAGCGGGCGCCTGGGAGTCCTCGACGCGGTGGAGTGCCCTCCCACCTTCGGCGTCTCCCCTGACCTGATCCAGGGCGTCCTGGCGGGAGGATACGAAGCCTGCCATCGTTCGGTGGAAGCCGCCGAGGACGACCCGGAATCGGGTGCCGCGGACATCGCCGCGCGCGGCGTCGGGCAGCTGGACTCGGTGGTCGGGATTTCCGCCAGCGGCCGCACCCCCTACACACTGGGAGCGATCGCCGAGGCCCGGCGGCGTGGCGCCTACACGGTCGGGCTCTCCTGTAACCGGGGCGCTCCGTTGTCGGGTGCCGTCGACCTGGCGCTGGAGGTGCTGGCGGGACCCGAGGTGATCGCCGGCTCCACCCGCATGAAGGCGGGCACGGCGCAGAAGATGGTGCTCAACATGATCAGCACCGCGCTGATGGTGGAGCTGGGCCACGTCTACAGCAACCTGATGGTCAACCTGAAGCTGTCCAACTCGAAGCTGATCGACCGCGGCATCCGCATCGTCGGGGAGGCGGCCGGTGTCGGCTACGAGGAGGCGCGCGCGGCCTTGGCCGAGGCCGCCGACGTCCGCTCGGCCATCGTGATGCTGCAGCTCGAATGCACCCCCGACGAAGCCCGCGGGCTGGTGGCGCAATCGGCGCGAATCCGTAAAATCCTGGAGGAACATGCAGAGTAGCGCAGACGAAGCACGGCAGGCCGGTTCGGTGACGACGCGCGTTGCAGGGGGCGTGGCCCGGGTGGAGTTCTTTCACCCCAAGAAAAACTCGCTGCCGGCGGCGCTGCTGGCCGGACTGGCCCGGCATGTGACCGAAGCGGGCCGGGACGACAGCGTACGCGTGATCGTGCTCTCGAGCGGCGGGGACGGGCCCTTTTGCGCCGGGGCGTCGTTCGACGAACTGGCCGCCGTCGACAGCCCCGAATCGGGCAAGGAGTTCTTCATGGGCTTCGCGCGCCTGATCCTGGCCATGAAGTCCGCTCCCAAGTTCCTGCTGGCCCGCGTCCACGGCAAGGCCGTGGGAGGCGGAGTGGGACTGGCGGCCGCGGCCGACTACGCGCTGGCCTCGGACCGGGCCGCCGTCAAATTGAGCGAACTGGCTCTGGGCATCGGGCCCTTCGTGGTGGGCCCCTGCGTCGAGCGCAAACTGGGCCGCGGCAACTTCATGGCGCTGGCCCTGGACACCGGCTGGCGGGATGCCGGCTGGGCCTGCCGGCGCGGCCTGTACGCGGCCTTGTTCGAAGACCGGGAGTCGCTGGACGAAGCGGTCCATTCGCTGGCCGCCCGGCTGGCGGAACTCAGTCCCGAAGCCATGGCGAGCCTCAAGCGGGTGTTCTGGGAAGGAACCGGGGACTGGGACCGGCTGCTGGAGCAGCGCGCCGCCGAGAGCGGTCGGCTGGTGCGCTCCGAGCACGCGCGGCGGGCGATCGCCGCGCTGCGAGCGAGGTGAGACGATCGTGAGCAGTTCCAAGATTCCCCAGACCCGCGAGCGGCTCGAGGAGGCGTCCGCCGGCTTCGACTGGAGCCGGGTGGCCCGGGCCGTCCTGACCTCCCGCGCGATCGACGACCTCGAGGAGAGGCGGCTGGTTCCCGAGCGGAAGGTGCTCTACCAGTTCTCGGCC
>JBFGHG010000884.1:0-1896 GCA_041578395.1 Acidobacteriota bacterium | reverse complement strand
GGTGCGGGTCTGGGACCTCGAGGGGAACGAAAACCGCCACGACTACCCGCTCGAGGTCGCCCCCAAGGAATTTCCCGTGCGCCGGCTGACGGTGGACGAGAAGTTCGTCAACCCGCCGGCGGACCAGCTGGAGCGCATCCGCCGCGAGTCGCGCAAAGTGTCGGCCATCTTCGCCCGCGTCACGCCCCAGCGCTACTGGGAGGGCCCCTTCCTAAGGCCCGTCCCCGGCCCGGCCTCCAGCAGCTTCGGCAAGCGCAGCATCCTCAACGGCCGGCGGCGCAGCCCCCATTCCGGGACCGATTTCGACGGCGAGACGGGCGACCCCGTCCAGGCCCCCAACGCCGGCCGGGTGGTGCTGGCCGAAGAGCTGTACTACTCGGGCAACACCGTGATCCTGGACCACGGCCAGGGCATGTACTCCTACTTCGCGCACCTCTCGGAGATCGACGTGGAGGTTGGTGCACAGGTCGCCCGGAGCGAAGTGGTGGGGAAGGTGGGCGCCACGGGCCGGGTGACGGGACCGCACCTGCACTGGACCTTGCGGCTGGTCCGGACGCGGGTGGACCCCCTGGCGCTGATGACGGTTCTCAGTGATGAATGAGGGTGGCGGCCTACTCCAGGGTCAGGACCAGCAGGGTCATGTCGTCGGCCTGGGGGGCTCTGCCGGCGAAGGCTGCGACTTCCTGCAGGATTCCCTTCATTAGAGACTCCGCGTCGTCTCGACCGTGATCGCGGAGCAAGGCCTCGAGGCGGTCGTCTCCGTACATCTCGTCTTCTTCGTTGCCCGCCTCGGTGATGCCGTCCGAGAAGAGGACCAGGCGGTCTCCAGCCTCGAGCTGGACCCGGCCGGACTCGTAGGGCAGGTGCTGCTGGAAGCCCACGATGGCGCCTCCCACCTCCAGGCGTTCCATTTCGCCCCCCTTGCGCAGCAGCAGCGGCGGGTTGTGGCCGGCGTTGACGTAGGTGAGGCGGCGGGAAGAAGGGTCCAGCACGCCGTAAAAGAGCGTCACGAACTTGGCCGTGGGGGTGTCCTCCACCAGGGCGTTGTTGACGCGCGAGACCGCCTCCGCCGGGGCGTGGTGGTTCTCCAGCTGGGTGCGCAGCGAGGAGCGCAGGGCCGCCATCAGCAGGGCCGCCGGGACCCCCTTGCCCGACACGTCGGCCACCACCAGCCCCACCTGCCCGTTCTCCAGTTGGATCACGTCGTAGTAGTCGCCCCCCACGTGGGCCGCCGGCCGGCTGGAGCCGGCCAGTCCGAACCCCGGCAGGGCGGGGAGCCGCCTGGGCCAGAAGCCGGACTGGATCTCGCTGGCCAGGTTCAGCTCCGACTCCAGCACCTGGCGCCGGATCGACTCCTGCACCAGACGTCCGCGCTCCAGCGCGATGGCCGCCTGCTGGGCCAGGGCCTCGAAGAGCGGGATCTCGTCGGCCTGGAAGCTCCCGCCTCCCAGCTTGTTCATGGCCTGCAGCACGCCCACGACTTCTCCGCTGCCGCTGGTCAGCGGGACGCAGATCAGGTTGCGGGTCTGGAAGCCGGAGCCGGCGATCTCGCCGTAGAATCGCGGGTCGTCGCGAGGGGAATCGACGATCAGCGGCTGCCCTTGCAGCACGACCCAGCCGCCGAACCCCTTGCCTTTCGGGATCCTCACCCCCGAGATCTCCGAGCGGGCCGGTCCGGTGGGGACCTGCACCTCGAGCTCTCCGCTGGCACTGTCCAGCAGCATCAGCGAGCTGGCTTCCGCTTCCATGACCTTCTGCGCTGCTTCCATGATGCTCAGCAGCAGCGCCTGCGGGTCCATCTCGGAGTTGATCTGGGCCAGCTGGTCCAGCAGCAGGATCGCCCTGGAGTGAAAGTCGACCCAGCGGCTGGCGAAGTCCGCCGCTCCGGGCTTCGCG
>JBFGHG010000883.1:0-1908 GCA_041578395.1 Acidobacteriota bacterium | reverse complement strand
TTGAGCTGGTGCTCCAGCTCCCGCTCCACGTACAGCGGGTTGGTGGGAACCAGGATCCCGCCCAGCTGGATCACGGCGAAGTGGGCGATCGGATAGAGCGGCAGGTTGGGCAGGATCAGCGCCACCCGGTCGCCGCGCGACACCCCCAGCTCGTGCAGCGCCGCCGCGAACCGGTCCACCAGCTTGCCCAGTTTGCGGTAGGACATCTTCGCGCCGTAGAAGTAGGTCGCGGTATGCCCCGGCGTTTCCCGAACCGCCCGCTCGAACAGGTCCCGCAGCGTCTGGTCGGGATACTCGAGCGAGCGGGGCACTTCGGGGTCGTAACTGCTGAGCCAGACTTTCTCCACGTCGTCTCCTTCTGCAACCCCCTCAATCCGGGATGGTCACCCCTTCCAGCCCTTCCTCGGCCGGCGGGTACTGCGGGTCGAGCCGCTCCAGGGCGTCCACGATCACGCGCATCACCGCCAGGTTGCGGTACCAGTTCTGGTCGGCGGGAATGGCGTGCCAGGGAGCCCAGGAGGTGGTGCAGCGGTTGAGCGCGTCCTCGTACGCCTCCATGTAGGCATCCCAGTCGGCGCGCTTCTTCACGTCGTCGTGGGAGAACTTCCAGTGCTTGGACGGGTCCTCGAGCCGCTCCTGGAAGCGTCGCTTCTGCTCTTCTTTGGAGATGTGCAGGTAGAACTTGAGGATGGTGGTGCCCGTCTCCACCAGCAGCTTCTCGAACTGGTTGATCTGCTGGTAGCGCTGCTGCCAGACCGATTCGGCGGCCAGCTGGTGCACGCGGACCACCAGAACGTCCTCGTACTGGGAACGGTTGAAGACGCCGATCATTCCAGCGCCGGGGACGGCCTTGTGAATCCGCCACAGGAAGTCGTGCGCGCGCTCCTCGGCGGACGGCACCTTGAAGGAGGTCACCTTCACCCCTTGCGGGTTGACCCCCTCGAACACCTTGCGGATGGTGCCGTCCTTGCCGCCCGCGTCCATGGCCTGAAACACCAGCAGCAGCTTCGACCGGCCTTCGGCGTAGAGGCGCTCCTGCCAGCGGCGCGCCGTTTTGCGGAGCTTGCGAAACTCCGCCGAGCCCGCCTGCTTGTCCAGGTGAAAGTCGTCGCCGCGGGTCGGCAGTTCGTGGATACGGATGCTCTTCCCCGGAGTGAGCCGGTGCGTCTGTGGCATGTGACCCTCTTTGCGGACACGCATTATGGCCGCTGGGAGGGGGTTCGCACAAATCCCCGCTCAGTCCAGCAGCTCAGTACCGGGGTGGGTCTCGCTCCACATGTACCAGAAGGTGTCGAACCCGGCCAGCGGCTGGACGGCGCCGGAGGGCCGGAAGCTCCGCGACTCCGGATCGAACGCCGCCCCGGTGCCGGCCTCGCGCCAGACCCCGTCTTTCCTCTCGAACCCCGGGCCGCGAGTCTGAAAGGCGGCTGTCGAATAGAACATGGCGGCGCCTTCGGGGCGGTAGAGGAACAGGTGCCGCCCCCCCGCTTGGAAGACCTTCCCGCCCTCCAGCGCCTCCAGCGGCACGGCGTAGGGGCGTCCCTCCAGCTGGAAGGTGAAGACGGGGGCCTTGGCCGCCAGCCGCCTGTCGCTGGCCCGGGCGTTCCGGTACACCGAATCGGAGCTGAAGTAGTTGTCGTAGGGGTTGTTGTCGATGTGCTCGCGGCCGTCGACCGACAAGACCAGGGTGTCCGGGTGGCGGCTGCGCCACTGGCCCCACTGGGCCTTTTCGCCCAGCGGCAGCTCCTGGAGCCGCTGGCCCCGAAAGTCCCCCGCCAGTGAGTCCCCGGTCATGATCGACCAGTAGGAATCGGTCTCCTGGTCCTGCATTACCAGTGCCGAGTAGAGGAGCCCGCCGGAGGGCTCGAAGTGCAGTTCCCTGCCCTGGTAGTCGCGGCCGTACACGAC
>JBFGHG010000882.1:0-1909 GCA_041578395.1 Acidobacteriota bacterium | reverse complement strand
CGCGAACTGTGGCTGAAGTGGAAGACCGGGGTGAGCGACCGCGACGACTGGATCGACCCAGAAGAGCGGCTGCCCAAATCGATGAAACCGGAGGAGCGCCGCCAGGCCGCCGCCATGCTGCGGCATCACGGCACCATCAACTGCAACGCCGTCAACGCCGGGGGCGAAATCTCGGGGGTGACGACCACCAGCGGGCTGGCCTACAAGATCCCCGGCCGGGTGGGGGACTCGCCCATCATCGGCGCGGGCCTGTACGTCGACAACGACGTGGGGGCCGCCGGCAGCACCGGCCGCGGAGAGGCCAACCTCAAGACCTGCGCCAGTTTCATGGTGGTAGAATACATGCGGCAGGGCGATTCACCCGAGGAGGCGGGGTTGAAGGTTCTCCGGCGAATCGCGGACAACACCGTGGAACCCTACCTGCTGGACGAGCAGGGGCGTCCCCGCTTCAACGTCAACTTCTACGCGATCAACAAGAAGGGTGAATTCGCGGGCACCGCTTTGTGGAGCGGCGGCAAATACGCCGCTCACGACGGCAGCTCGGCCCGAATCTACGAATCCGCCTACCTCTACCGGCGCGACCGGGAGGAGGAACAGTAGGCACTGGGCCGGGAAAGGCGCAGTCCGAAATGCGAATCGACTCACAGCGCGGCGCGGGAAGGATCGGGTGCCTAGTTTCCCTGGTCCTCATCCTGGTGTTCTTGTTCCTCTCCTTCAAAGTGGCTCCCGTGTACCTGGACAAGCTCGACTTCGAGGACGGCCTGGCCCGCATCGCCAGCCGGGCCGGCGTGGAGAGCTGGACTCCCAAGACGGTCAAGGAGCGGGTCATCGCCCTGGCCCGCAGCAAGGACTTCGAGGTCACTCCGGAAGACGTCCAGGTGACTGCCCCCCTGCGTTTCCAGCCGGTCCCCGAGATCAAGATCGATGTCCGCTATCGCCGCCAGGTGGAGCTGCCCGGCTACGTCCACGTCTTCCATTTCGAGAGCAAAGCCTCCAGCTTCGTGGGGCGGTTGTGACAAGGAACGAATCATTCCAGAGAGGTTGCCATCCGATATGCGTCGAAGTTTGTTACTGCTGGCCGGCTCCCTGTTGCTTCTGGCCGTCTCGGCGACGGCGATCACGGGCGGTGAGCCCGCCGCCGACCCGCAACGGCCCAACGTCCTGCTGATCACCTTCGATACCACGCGTGCCGACCGGCTGCCCGCCTACGGCTACCGCGGCGCCTCCACGCCGAACATCGACCGCCTGGCCCGGGAGGGGACGCTGTTCGAAGAGGTCTACGCGCAGGCGCCGCAGACCATGCCCAACCACACCTCGCTGTTCACGGGGCTGTACACCATCACCCACAACGTGCTGAGCAACGGGCAGAAGCTGAGCGGCAAGGCGGTCACCCTGGCGGAGATCCTGCACAGCAACGGCTACCGGACGGCGGCCGTGGTGGCGGCGGCCCCGGTCATGAAGGAGTACAACCTGGACCAGGGATTCCGCTACTACAACGACGACTTCCAGGAAGCGGCCGTGGTGAGCGGCTTCAAGTCGTTCCTGCGCTTCTTCTCCGCCAACAAGTGGAACCTGCCCACCTCGCGGCCGGCGCACCGGGTGACCGAACTGGGCCTGCAGTGGCTGGAGCGCAACGCCCGCAAGAAGAAGCCGTTCTTCCTCTGGCTGCATTATTTCGACCCGCACGACCCCTACGAATTCCACCCCGACTTCGAAGACCCGGACACGGTGGTGGGCGAGGGAGAGGACAACCAGTACGGGTACAAGGAGGCCAACTACGTCAACGAGATCGAGTTCGCCGACCATTGGATGGGCAAAGTGCTCGATTACCTGGACCGGGAGGGGCTGACCGCCAACACCCTCACCGTGTTCACCGCCGACCACGGCGAGAGCCTGGGCGAGCACGGCT
>JBFGHG010000881.1:0-1912 GCA_041578395.1 Acidobacteriota bacterium | reverse complement strand
TGCATCCTCTGTTCCCGCTGCGTCCGCTTCACCGACGAGATCACGGGCACGGGCGAGTTCGGGATCTTCAACCGGGGCGACCGGGCCGAACTGGGACTGGTGCCGGGGGAGACGCTGGACAACGCCTACTCCGCCAACGTGGTCGACATCTGCCCGGTGGGGGCCCTCACCGAGCGTGACTTCCGCTTCAAGGCCCGGGTCTGGTACCTGTCCAGCGCCCCCTCCCTGTGCAACGGCTGCAGCCGGGGCTGCAACGTCGACGTCCACTACCTGCTGGACCGGCCCCACCTCAACGGCGGGGCCCGCCTGGTCCGGGTCAAGCCGCGCTACAACCCGGACGTCAACCAGTGGTGGATGTGCGACGAAGGGCGCTACGGGTTCGGCTGGGTGGATCGGGGGCGCATCTCGAAGGTCCGCGGGCCCCAGGGAGAGGCCGGCTGGGAGGACGCGCTGACGGCCCTCACGGCCGCCCTGGCCGAGGGGGACGCCGCCGTGATCGCCTCCACCCAGCTGAGCACCGAGGAGCTGATGCTGCTGCGGGAGGTCCTGCCCGGCGCTCGGATCACCGCCGAAGTCCCGCGGGAGCCGGGCTCGTCGGACGACTTCCTGCGCCAGGCGGACAAGACCCCCAACACGGCCGGAGCCGAACTGCTCGGACTGGCGGGGCCCCAGGCGCCCGACGCCGCCCAACTGCTGGACGAGGCGCTGGCGGGGAAGTTCGCGCTCCTGTGGGTGTTCGGGCTCGACCTGGCGGCACAGTTCGGCGAGGAGCGCGTGCAGCGGGTCGCCCAGGCCGTGCCCCTGCTGGTCTTCTCCGGCACGAACGAGAACCCCACCGCCGAGTATGCCCACTGGGTCCTGCCGGCGGCCGCCTACCTGGAAAAGGAAGGGAGCTTCGTCAATTGCCAGGGCCGGACCCAGCGTTTCGAGCCTGCCTTCCCGCCGCCGGGAGATTCGCGCGCGGAGTGGCGGGTCCTGCTCGAGCTGGCCCGGCGGCTGGACAGGCCCGCCCCAGGGCGCACTCCGGAGGAGATCCTGCAGGCCCTGCCGGCCCCCCGGCCTCCCCAGTCCGCCGCCCCGAAAGCCCCGCCCGAGGAGGCGCCATGATCGAGGTCCTGGTCATCAAGGTGGTGCTGGCGTCGATCGTCTTTTTCGCCGCCCTCAACCTGGCCGGGTTTCACACCTGGGTGGAGCGCAAGCAGTCGGCGCTGATCCAGGACCGGATCGGGGCCAACCGCGCCGGCATCTTCGGCTTCCGCGCGCTGGGGATGTTCCACGGCATGGCCGACGTGCTGAAGATGTTCACCAAGGAGGACCTGATCCCGGCCGGCGCCGACCGCACGCTGCACACGCTGGCCCCTTTCTTCTCGGTTTTCTTCGCGCTGGTGACCTTTGCCGCCATCCCCTTCGGCGACCGCCTGATCTGGGGGGACCTGGTGATCGAGCTGCAGGTGGCCAAGCTCGACGCGGCCCTGCTGTACGTCTTCGCCATGCTCTCGCTGGGGGTGTACGGCGTGATTTTGGCCGGTTTCGCTTCCCGCAACAACTACGCCATCCTGGGGGGGCTGCGCGCCACCGCCCAGATGATCTCTTACGAAATCGCCCTGGGAATCGCCATTCTGGGCGTGATCATGGTCTACGGGACCATCGACCTGTCCGAGCTGGTACGGGCCCAGGGGTACCTGATCGGGGGTTGGATCCCGCAGTGGGGGATCGTGGTTCAGCCGGTGGCCTTCTTCGTCTTTCTGACCGCGGCGCTGGCGGAGACCAAGCGGACTCCCTTCGACCTGCCGGAAGGGGAGTCGGAGATCGTCGGCTACTTCGTGGAGTACAGCGGCATGAAGTTCGGGATGTTCTACCTGACCGACTTCCTGGAGACGATCGTGGTGGCCAGCCTCTCCACGACGCTCTT
>JBFGHG010000880.1:0-1916 GCA_041578395.1 Acidobacteriota bacterium | reverse complement strand
CCGAAGCCGCCGGCCGGGACACCCGCGGCTCTTCTTCAGAAAGTCGATTTTTCTACTTTACTTTGCCGGGTAACTCCGTAAAGATTGAGGAGAAATCCCGGTTTTGGAGAAGCCCGACGGCCCCCCTCGGGGGGGACGGTTGGGCGTCGGTATCCGTCCTGGCCGATGGCGGCGAGGGCCGAAGGCGGCGGGAGGATAGCGAAGACCGGACGAAGAGCCATGTGGGATGTGGTTGGCGCGCGTTGTTCGAAATGGCTTGGACCGATCGGAAGCACTCCGGCTTTTTTTCACCGTTTCAAGACAAAGAGGGGTTCTATGAGGAAAGCAACCAGACGACTCGTGTCGGTGTCCTCCCTGATTCTGGCGCTGCTGCTCGCCGTGCCGGTGCTGAGCGTGGCGGCGCAGGAGGGGGGGCTGACCTTCGAGCAGCCGGAAGACGTGATCCTGCATTGGGCCGAGCGTGCCTGCATCCTGATCCTGCTCCTCTCGGCCGGAATCATCGCCTACGTCCTACTGTTCCGGCGTGACCGGCTGATGATGAACAGTTCGAAGTGGCTGCTCTTCCTGGGGCTGTGCGTGCTGCCCCTGCCGGCGGCCCTGCTGAGCGCGGGCGTGGGGATGGAAGGGTCCAAGGCCACCGAGTTCTGCCACTCCTGCCACGAACCGATGGATCCGTTCGTGGAGGACATGATGGACCCCGAGAGCGAACACCTGGCGGCGGTCCACTACAAGAACAAGCTGATCCAGCACGAGCACTGCTGGAACTGCCACTCGGACTACGGCATCAGCGGCACGGCGGAAGCCAAGTTCACGGGCCTGATCCACATCTGGAAGTACACCACCGACACCTGGGAAGCCCCCATCAAGCTGTACAACGACTACAGGTGGACCATCTGTCTGGAGTGCCATGCCGGCGCCGGCTACTTCGAGGCGCCCCGCAACGATCCGGAGGCGCACGAGGGAGTCCTCGACCTGGTGCTGAGTGGCGAGTTCAGCTGCACGGACTGCCACGAGTCATCGCACCCGCCCCGTGAGGAAAGGAGCACCCGTCCATGAACGCAGCCGCAGTGACTCACTACCCATACACCAAATGGCTGATCATCGCCGGAGTCCTGGGGCTGGTCGGGCAGTTGAGCGGCGTCCTGTTCATGCTCGACGCCGGGCCCTACACCACGATCCTGTTCATCGGCGCCGGACTCGGCTTCATCCTTCTGGCCATGCTGATCTTTGCGCTGGTATGGATCAAGGACGCGCAGCGGCGGGCCAACAGCATTTCCCCCAAAACCTACGCGGCGGGGGAGACCATCTTCCGGGAGGGCGACCCGGGCGACAAGATCTACATCGTCAAGAGCGGGGAGGTGGAAATCGTCCGGCAAGACAAGGAGAAGGGCGAGACCATCGTGGCCCGGCTGCGCGACGGAGAGTATTTCGGCGAGATGGCGCTGCTGACCAACGCGCCGCGCAACGCCTCGGCGCGCGCCGGCGCCAAGACCGAAGTGCTGACGATCGAGCGGGAGGACTTTCAGTCTCTCTTCTCGGGAATCCCGGCCTTCCGCGCCAGTGTCGAATCCGCCATGAGCAAGAGGTCCTGAGCAGCGGGAGCTTCTGCGTCCGGGAAAAGAGGAGGGGTCTATGAGCACCAATGTCGTGATACTGGGAGGCGGCTTCGCCGGTGTCTACACGGCCATGTATCTGGAGAAGCTGGCCGGCCGGAACTCCGACTTCAACATCACGCTGGTCAATCGCGAGAATTACTTCGTGTTCCAGCCGATGCTGCCCGAGGTGATCTCTGGCAGCATCGAGATTCAGCACATCATCAACCCGATTCGACGCCTCTGCCGCCGGACCAATCTGGTGGTGCGCGACGTGGAGCAGATCGACCTCGAGAACAAGGTCGTTTCCACCAGCCCCGGCTT
>JBFGHG010000879.1:0-1917 GCA_041578395.1 Acidobacteriota bacterium | reverse complement strand
GGCGGGACCATCATGAAAATCGAGCGAATTCTTCCGATTCTCCTGATCGCGCTGCTGGCCCCGGCGTCCGCGGCAGCGCAGGACGACAAGCAGCTGAAGGAAGAGCGGGACACGGCCCGCTACTACGACAAGTGGCTCAACGAGGACGTCCTGTACATCCTCACCGAGCAGGAGCGGGACGTCTTCCAGAAGCTGACGACCGCCGAGGAGAAGGACCGCTTCATCGAGCAGTTCTGGCAGCGGCGCGACCCCGACCCCTCCACCGCCGCCAACGAGGCGCGCGAGGAGCACTACCGCCGCATCGCCTTCGTCAACCAGCACTTCGGCAGCGGCATCCCGGGATGGAAGACGGACCGGGGCCGCATTTACGTCATGTTCGGGGAGCCGGACCAGAAGGAGTACTACGCCGGCATGGGCACGCACGTCCGGCCGTCCTACGAGGGAGGCGGGCGCACCGCCACTTTCCCCTTTGAGATCTGGCGCTACCGCTGGCTGGAGGGCGTGGGAGAGGACATCGAAATCGAGTTCGTGGACCGCTCCATGACGGGCGAGTTCAAGATCGCCGTCTGGCCCTGGGAAAAGGACATGCTGCTGCACGTGGACGGCCTGGGCGAGACCACCGCGGAGCGTTTCGGACGCGCCCTGCGCTCGCAGCGGCCCGGCCTGCATCCGGGCAACCTCAACAACATGACCTGGATGAAGAGGCACATGGGCGTGCGCAACAAGGACCTGGCCTTCGAGCGGGTGCGCCAGTTCTTCGCCCTGCAGCGGCCGCCCCAGATCGAGCGCAAGGAGCTGCAGGAGATCGTCGAGACCAAGGTCAGCTACGAAGTCCTCCCCTTCGACGTCTTCGTGCACGACGTGCGCCTCAACGAGGACCAGGCGCTGGTCCCGGTCACCATCCAGATCGCCAACCAGAACCTGGACTACCAGCCGGCCGCCGGCAACCTGTTCAAGGCCCGGGTCGGCATCTACGGCCGGGTCACCAGCATGCTGGGCAAGGTGGTGCACGAGTTCGAGGACACCATCGCGTCGGAGTACCGCAGCCAGCACATCGGCGTGGGGAGCCAGCTGAAGTCGCTGTACCAGAAGTCGTTTCTGGTGGCGCCGGGGCGCTACAAGCTCGACCTGGTGGTCAAGGACCTGACCAGCGGCGACCTGGGGACCCGGCGCATGAGCTTTCACGTGTCGGGTGCCGCCGAAGAAGGGCTCTCCGCCAGTTCCATCGTGCTGGCCGAGACGGTCCAGACGCTGGACGAGCTGCCCGAAACCCCGCAAAGCTTCGTGATCGGCGACGTCCGGGTGGTGCCCAAGGTGAGCGGCAAGTTCCGCCGCGACGAAGACCTGGGCGTCTACCTGCAGGTGTACAACCCCGGGCTGGACCAGGCCACCGAGACCCCCGACGTGGAAGTGGAGTACACCATCACCGACGGCGAGACGCTGGTCGGCAAGGTGACCGACCCGCAGGGGTCCAGCGTGGTCTACGCGTCCGAGCAGCGGCTGGTGCTGGTGCAGAACCTGCCGCTGTCGCGCCTCGAGAAGGGCCGCTACCGCCTGACGGTGACCGTCAACGACCGCGTGACCGGGCAGACGTCGCACTCGGAAGCGGACTTCGAAGTGCTGGGGTAGTCGACTTCGGGACGCTTCGGTCTCAGGGTGCTCGGCCCTGCACGATATCCAGAAGGTCTTCGGCCAGTTTCACGAAGACCCGGTTCTGGCCCGCCTCGTCCAGTTCGCTCAGTGTTTCAGAAGGGGTATTGGCGGCCTGCAGGCTCGAGAGCAGGTACTCCTGTGGACCGTCCGTGGGGTGGTCGTAGCGGAATCGCACCCGCTGGAAGAGACTGGGTGAGATCAGGACGGGCATGATCTTCAGTCCCTCGCCGTGGGCCTTCTTCAGCAACATGGGCAGTTCGTCGC
>JBFGHG010000878.1:0-1946 GCA_041578395.1 Acidobacteriota bacterium | reverse complement strand
GCCCGATCACCTCCAGGTAGTGAGAGTCGCGCTGGGCGGCGTCCTGGGCGGAGAAGACCAGGGGCGCCCACACTTCGCTGCCGTAGGGGTATTCGAAGTTCTCCTGGGCCACTCCGACCACCGTGAAGCGATCGCCGTTGATCAGGACCTCCCGGCCGACTGAGCTCGGATCGGCGCCGAAGCGGCGGGTCCAGAGGCGGTGGCTGAGGACCACGGTCGACTCCTGGCCGCGGTCGGCTGAGGCGTCGGCCAGCAGCCGGCCCTGCGCAGGGCTCACCCCCAGCAGCTTCAGGAAGCCGGGAGTCACCCGCGTGCCCTGCAGCCGCTCCGGCTGGTCGTCCTCGGCCAGATTGGCGTCCCACCAGTGGAAGGCGGTCAGATCTTGGAGCGTCGTGGAGCGCTCCCGCCAGTCCAGGAAGTTGGCGGGCGCCACGCCCCCCCGGTCTTCGCCGCGCTCGGGAACCGTCTCCCACACCCTCACCAGCCGCTCGATGCCGGGAATCGGAAAGGGCCGCAGCACCAGCGCGTCGACGATGGCGAACACGGCCGCGTTGGCCCCCAGCGCCAGCGCCAGCGTGCCCACCACGATGGCGCTGAAGGCGGGCTGGCGGATCAAGGTACGCACGGCGAATCGGAAATCACGAAACATACGGCAAGTCCCTCCACTCTCCTGCCTCCGTACGAATTCCCGTCCCCTCGAGTTCGATCCAGGGGGGAAGAGCCCCCTTGTCGCATCGGAATGCAGGCGAGCGTGGCGGCGTCGATCCTGGAATCGACGACCGTGCGCTTCACGTGAAACGGTGCTACACTCAAACAGGTGGACGCTAAGGAAACCCGGAACATCACACTCTCGCTACCCAAGGAAACGCTGAAGCGAGTCAAGCTGATCGCGGTCCAGAGGGAGACCTCCGTCTCCCGCATGCTGGCCGGCATTCTGGAAGAGCTGGTGGCGAAGGAAGACCAGTACGAGAAGGCGAAAAAACGTCACCTCGCAATCCTCGAGCGGGGCTTCGACCTCGGGACGGGGGGCTCGATCTCCTGGACGAGGGATTCGCTGCATGAGCGGTAGGGCAGATCGGCAGTTCGTCGATTCGAACGTGCTCGTGTACGCTCACGACCGCTCGGCAGGCAGTCGGCGGCGGCGTGCTCTCGAACTCGTCACGAACTTGTGGGAGAGCGGCGAGGGCTGCTGGAGCATTCAGGTGTGCCAGGAGTTCTTCGTAACGATCACGCGCAAGGTCGCGCAACCCCTGCACCCGAAAACGGCCCGCCAGATCGTAGCGTATCTGGGCACATGGAATACCCACGCACCGACGCTGGACGACGTCCTGGCCGCGATCGATCTGCAGGGTCGGCATCACACCTCGTTCTGGGACGCCATGGTCCTGCACAGCGCCGCGCGGCTGGACTGTGGACGCCTCTGGTCCGAAGACCTGAACCATGGTCAGGTGTACGACGGGGTGCAGGTGTTGAACCCCTTCGAGTCGCAGTAGGCAGCCAATGGACAAGCCGCCGGAATCCCCGAGCCGCATCCGCCCACCCCGCCTGCCCTGGATTTCCATCCTGCTCATGACCATCTTCGTCACCGGCGGCAGCCTGGCCCTGCTCGTCGACTGGCCCCCCGGCCCCACCAATCTCGACTGGGGCGTCTGGATCGTGGTCTACGGCGGCTACCTCTACCTGATCGCGGCCGCCTTCTTCTACGTGAAGACCGGAAGGTAGCCGGTGAGCCTGACCACCCAGTACACGCTGATCCTGGCCGTCTACTTCGCCGTCCTGCTGTCAGGCAGCGCCTGGGTCAACCGCCGGCTGCGCTCTTCCAAGGACTACTTCATCGCCCGCGGCAAGCTGGGTCCGGCCACTATCGGCTTCTCCTTTTCAGCTACGCAGATGAGCGGCAGCTCCTACATGGGAGCGATCGGCAACGAGCGGCTGATCGGCTACGG
>JBFGHG010000877.1:0-1947 GCA_041578395.1 Acidobacteriota bacterium | reverse complement strand
CGCCCGCCAGCCCGACCACCCCCGGGCCCACTACGCCCTGGGGGACCTCTACCGCCGTCTGGGCAATCCGGAGGCGTCCCGGCGGCACCTGGAGCGCTTCGCCGAACTGCAGGAATCGCTGGAACGCGACCGCCGGGACCTGAAGTCCCGCAAGGAGGCGCTGCGGGAATGGGCGGAGAAACGGCCGTGATGAGAACCCTCGCCTCGACGATCCTGCTGGCCGCCGGGCTGCTGACCGCCGCCCCGGCTCAGTCCACGGCCGAAGAGGCGCAGCGGTACGCCGAGGCGGGCCAGTGGCCGCAGGCGGAGCAGGCCTGGCGCGCCGTCGAGGCGGACTCCGGGCTCACCCCCGGACAGCTGGACGCCGCGGTGGAGGCGTCCAGCCGGCTGAACCACTGGGAGCGGGTAGTGGAGATCCTGGAGGGCTTTCGGAAGCGGCATCCCCCCTCGGTCGAGCAGCGGGTCACGCTGTACGAGGCTCAGCTGAAAGCGGGCCGGCAGGAGGACGCGGAGTCGGAGCTGCTGGCGCTGTCGCGGGACCACCCGGCCGACGAACGCTTCGCCCATCTGCTGGCCTTCCTCTATCTGAGCCGGCAGCGGTACGGCGAAGCCGTGCGGACCTACCGGCAATTCCTGCAGCGGGTCCCCGGCGCGGTCGAGAGCCGCGTCAACCTGGCCCTGGTGCTGTTCAAGCTGGGGCAGGGCGAGCCGGCTCTCGAGCAGCTCTCGCTGGCCTTCGGACGGGATTTCGAGGCGGCCAACCAGTACTTCTACCGGCAGCTGGTCCGAAACATGCCCGCCGAGGGGCTGGCGGGGCTGGCCGAGGACGTGAAACGCGAGCTCGAGCTGCCGCTGGACGGCGCGCGGGCGCATCTGCTGCTGGCCCGCGAGTACGACAACCTGAAGCGCTACGAGCCCGCCATCGAACACTACCGCCGGTACCTGCAGGCGGCCGGGGAAGACCGGGAGGTGCTGCTGGCGCTGGCCAAACTGCAGTTCCGGGTGGGCCGGGACGCGGCCTCCGAACAGTCGCTGCTCCCGCTGCTCGAGGCGCCCGGGGAGACGGGCGATCAGGCCCGGCTGCTGGCGGCCGAACTGGCCATCCGCAGCGGGCGCTTCGAGCGCGCCGGCCAGCTGCTCGAGGAGTTGCCCGCGGACTTTCGGGAGCGCCCGCTGTATCGGTATTTCTCCGCCCGGGTGGCCCTGCACCGGGGAGACCAGGAGCAGGCCCGGGTGCTGCTCGAAGAAGTGATCCGGCGGGATCCCGAGCTGGCCGAGCCCTATTTTCACCTGGCCCAGCTGTACCTGCGCAGCGGCCGGATGGAGGAGGGGCGGCGGTTGATGCAGGAGTTTCAGAAGCGTCAGCAGTAGCGGGGTCGATTACGAAGTGTGATTACGAGTCCGATTGCGATTACGAATTGCGATTGGGGGGGGACGGGGTTCTGGGGAGTGAGGGAACGGGTTTGACCGTGGGGCGTAAAAAGCAGTAGAACTAAAGGGGTTCCAACCGAGGCTGGCGAATGAAAGCAACTCTGCTCCTGGCTCTTCTGCTTCCCGGGTCCGGCGGGGACGCGTTGGCCGAGAAGTACCAGCGCTGGCTCGAAGAAGAAGTCCCCTACATCGTCTCGCAGCGCGAAAAGAAGGAGTTCCTGGCGCTGGAGACCGACGCGCAGCGGGAGGCGTTCGTCGAGTACTTCTGGAGCCGCCGCGACCCCGACCCGGCGACCGAGAACAACGAGTTCCGGGAAGAGCATTACCGCCGCATCGAACACGCCAACCAGCGCTTCGGCAACGAAGGCCGGCCCGGCTGGAAGACCGAGCGGGGCCGCGTCTACATCATTCACGGCCCGCCCGACGACGTCCGCTACTCCTACGGCCGGCGCGTCCGCGTGACGGTGCACCGGCCCACCCCCATCCTGAACCCGGGCGGGGGGCCCACTCCGGTGG
>JBFGHG010000876.1:0-1952 GCA_041578395.1 Acidobacteriota bacterium | reverse complement strand
GTCGCCGTCCCCGACCCCGGAGTCGAGCGCCACGTAGCGATGCTCCGCGAACCACCCCGCGAAGCGGGCCTCACCCGCGCCCGCGTCCAGCACCCGCGCGCCCGAGGGCTGGGACGCCGCCTGACGCACGAGTCCTCGAATCCGGAACTCGAGCGGATTGATCCGGCGCAGGAGGAACTCCGGCACCCGCTCGTGGAGCCTCCGGTAGACACGGGCCATGACCGGCACATGCTATCATCGGGCGGTTTGAAGTGAACATGCGAAACGTGATGCTCGTGGCCGTGCTGGCGCTGGCGTCCAGCGGCGGTGCCTGGGCCAGCAACGTCCTGCTTTTCACCATCGACTCCTGCCGCGCCGACCGCTTCGGCATCCTGGGCCGGCAGCCCTCCCCGACTCCCCGGATCGACGAGTGGGCGCGGGGCGGGACGGTCTTCATCAACGCCTATTCCACCTCGGCCTGGACGGCCCCCGGCCTGGTCTCGATCCTCTCGGGCCTCTATCCGCCCACCCACGCCGTCAACAACCGCGACCAGACCGGTTCGCCCGACCTTCCCACGCTGATCAAGCTGCTGGCGGCCGAGGGCTACCGAATCCCCAACCTGAACTTCTTCACCTTCGCGCCCTACTACAAGAACCTCGGCCTGGGTCCCGTCCAGCGCGAGTACTTCGGGCCCGAGCCGGGGGAGGAGGCGGTCCGCTGGCTGGAGCAGAACGGCGGTGCGGAGGGCGAGGAGCCCTTCCTGCTCTGGTACCACACCACGCTGGCGCACCAGCCCTACAACCCTCCGCAGCCGCTGCTGAAACGGCCCAAAGCGGAGTTCCGCCAGCGGCCGGCGCTGCGCGCCATCATGGAGGGAGCCATCGTCCCCATCGGCTCGGTGCGCTTCCAGGAGGGGGACCAGGCGCTGCTGGACGAGCTGTACGACGCGGAGGTCTCCCGCGTCGACGCGCTCTTCGGCCGTCTGCTGGACACGCTGGAAAAGCTGGGGCGGCTGGAGGACACCCTGATCGTCGTGACGGCGGACCACGGCGAGGAACTGCTCGATCACGGCTTCGTGGGGCACGCCTCCACCTCGCTGCAGGCCAAGCTGTACGAGGAGCACGTGCGCATCCCGCTGATGATGTCCTGGCCGGGCCGGGTGCCTGCCGGGCGGCTGGTCGAGACGCGGGCCAGCCAGATCGACGTGCTGCCGACCGTGCTGCGGCTGCTGGAGGTCGATCCGCCCGACCACCTGGACGGGCACGACCTGCTGGCGGACACGGTCCCGGCGCGCAGCCTCTTTTTCGAGTCGGTGATCTCCGGCAACCAGACCACGCGCGAGCACGAGGACATCTGGGTGCGGGCGGTGCTGCGGGACCGCCACAAGTTCGTCTCCACCGAGGAGCTGTACGACCTCGAGGAAGATCCCCGAGAGACCCGCAACCTGGTGGACCAGAAGCCGGAACTGGCCGAAGGGCTGCGGACGGAGCTGGCCGAGTGGCTGCGACAGTCCGAAGCGGCCCGCGGAAAACTCTTCGAGCGCCCCCCCACGCGTCGAACCCGCGCCGCCTCCACGGAGTGCCCGGTGATCGTCACGCCCTCGGACGGCCAGACCCTCTCCTACGACCTGCACACGGGCGCGATTCTGCTGGACTGGCAGGGCGACCTGGAGACCAGCTACCTGATCGAATACGACATCGGCCAGGGCGACCACCACGTGGCGGGCGTCTTCGAGGTGCAGGGGAACCACCACCTGTTCGGCCCGCTGGGCACCGAGTTGTGGCAGAACCTGAAAGCCTGGAACCCCTTCCGGATCCGCGTCGCCCCCAAGACCCCCAACCCCTGCTGGAGCCCCTGGGTCAGCTTCCAGTTCTGAAAACCCCGTGCACTCGCCGTTTCCCGGTGTAACGCCGTACGCTCGAGACGCCTGCCCACTCATTGGAACATTGAAAATTGAAGATTAATTGAGATT
>JBFGHG010000875.1:0-1954 GCA_041578395.1 Acidobacteriota bacterium | reverse complement strand
CCGCTGCGTGTGTCGCTGTTCGCCTCACGCTTTCACCCGCTGCACTGCCTCCCCTTCGACGAAGAAGACATTCTCGAGCGCCGCAACGGGCACTGGCGGGCGGCCGAGGACGTCCACCGCCTGGACCGCGGTGGCGGACTGGAAAAGGTGCGCGAGCTCTGACGCCGGCGCTCGAACCCCTGGTGGCAGACGGACCGCCCGGGGAAGCAGAGATTCTCCGCTTCGTGGAGTCCCACCAGTTCCCGATCGTCGAGAACTCGGGGGTCACCTTCGTCTTCCGCGGCGAGGTGGAGGAGGTGCTGCTGCAGCACTGGGTCTACGGACTGCCCTCGGCCCAGCCGCTGCAGCGGATCGAGGGGACCGACCTCTGGTTCCTCCACATGCAGCTGCCCGACGAGTCGCGGCTGGAGTACAAGTACGAGCTGGTGAAGGGCCCCGAGCGGGAGTGGATTCTGGACCCCTGGAACCCCCGCATGGCCCACGACCCGTTCGGGACCAACTCGGTCTGCCACAGCCACGGCTATCAGCGTCCGGAATGGACCTTCCCCGACTCCTCCGCCCGGCAGGGCAGCCTGGACGGGTTCTCACTGCGCAGCCGGACGCTGGGGGGAGTGCGCCACTTCCGCGTCTACGTGCCGGCCCGTTTCCGCCGCCGCCGCCGCTATCCGCTGCTGCTGGTGCACGACGGCGAGGACTTCCTGCGCTACGCTCAGCTGAAGACGGTGCTGGACAACCTGATCGGCCGCTACGAGGTGGCGCCCCTGATCGCCGTCTTCCTCCAGCCCGGCGACCGCCTGCGCGAGTACGGCGCCGACGACCGCCACGCGCGCTTTCTGGCCGACGAGCTGGTCCCCGCGCTGGAGCGGAAGTATCCGCTGCTGCCGGACCCGGCGGCGCGCGGCCTGATGGGCGCCAGCTTCGGGGCGGTCGCCTCGCTGTTCGCGGCCACGCAGTACCCGGGGCTGTTCGGGAGGCTGCTGCTGCAGTCGGGGTCGTTCGCATTCGCGGACATCGGCGGGCACAAGCGGGGGCGCGAGTTCGACCCGGTGGCGGCCTTCGTCAACCGTTACCGCCGCAACCCCGCCCGGGTCTCGGAGCGCGTCTTCGTCAGCTGCGGAACGTATGAACCGCTGATCTACGAGAACCGCTCGCTGATCCCGCTGCTGCAGCGCACGGGCATGGACGTGCGGTACGTGGAGACGCGGGATGGGCACAATTGGGAGAATTGGCGGGACCGATGCCGGGATGCGTTTTCGTGGCTGTTTCCGGGGCCGTTGTGGATGATGTATGAGTGAACAAATTTCAAATCTCAAATCTCAATTCTCAATTCTCAATCTTCAAGTAAATTCCAATGTTCAATGTTCAATGTTCAAACGGCTCGCGCTCTGTGATCGAGCGGTTCTGAAGTTCTGAAATGGGGAAGTCTGATGATTTATAGGGTTGACTGGTATTCGCATCGGCTGGGGCGGGATGTCCGCGTGGTTCGGTGGGGGCATTACGGGAGGCCGGTGCTGGTGTTTCCGACGGCCGGGGGGGACGCGGAGGAGATCGAGAGGATGCACCTGGTGGGTGCCCTGTGGCCGCTGATCGACCAGGGAAGGATCAAGGTCTACTCCTGCGACAGCGTGGCCGGGCGGACCTGGAACGAGGACCATTCACCGGAGCACCAGGCCTGGATTCAGAACCAGTTCGATGGGTTCGTCTATTACGAGATGGTTCCGCACATCTTCCGCGACTGCGGCTCGTACCAGAGTATCGTGACCGCGGGGGCGTCCATGGGCGCCTACAACGCCGTGACCACGGTGGCGCGGCATCCGGACGTCTTTCACCTGGCGATCGGGATGAGCGGGTACTACGACCTGGAGCGCAGCATGCACGGGCGCTGGACCCACGACTTCTACTTCTCCTCGCCCATGCACTTCCTCCCCAACCTGCCCGAAGGGGGCACGCAGCT
>JBFGHG010000874.1:0-1955 GCA_041578395.1 Acidobacteriota bacterium | reverse complement strand
GGCTTCTACTTCGGGCGCTTCGACGTGAAGTACCGGACGCTGGACGAGCTGAAGCGGGGCGAGGGCTTCCGGATCATCGAGATCAACGGCTCGGGCGCCGAGGCCACCCACATCTGGGACGCCGACGCCCGGCTGGGGGACGCCTACCGGACTCTGTTCGAGCAGTTCCGGGTCCTGTTCGAGATCGGGGCGGAAAACCGCCGCAACGGCGTCCGCCCGTTGGGGCTGGCCGAACTGCTGCGCAGCGCCTGGCGATACCGCACGATCTCCGCCGCGTACCCGGCTACCTCGTGATGAAGTGACTTCGGCTTTGCGGCTCCGATATAGTAAGGCCGATCCGATGAGAGAAGCAGCAGTTCCGTTCTCCAGCCAGGACCTGACGGCGGTCTTTCCCGAAGCCCTGACCGACCTGGCCCGGCTCCAGGGCCAGGCTGACTTCGCTTTTCTCCCCGATTTGAGTACGTCCCGCTACCTGGTCGGTTTTGCCCTCTCGGAGCGGGCCGCCGAGCGGGTCTTCCGGCTGCGCTACCAAGTCTTCAACCTGGAACTGGGCGAGGGGCTGTCCGAGTCGCACGCCACGGGTCTGGACCGCGACCGTTTCGACCCGCAGATGACGCACCTGGTGCTGGTCGACCGCCAGCGGGGGAAAGTGCTCGGGACCTACCGGTTGCAGACTGCCGCCCAGGCGGCCGAGGGGGAAGGGATCTACTCGGCGCAGGAGTTCGACTTCGCGCCCCTGGCACCCCTGCTCGACCACTCCGTGGAATGTGGCCGCGCCTGCATCGCCCGGGAGCACCGCAACTTCCGCACCATTTTTCTGCTGTGGGCCGGAATTGCGGCCTTCATGAACCTCTACAGACAGCGCTACCTGTTCGGCTGCTGCTCGCTGACCAGCACCGATCCGGACGACGGATGGCGGGCGCTCAAGACGCTGCGGCGCAAGAGCTATCTGCACCCCGACATCTGGCTGCTGGCCACTCCCCCATACAGCTGCGGGCCCGCCCAGCGGGAGTACGAGGACTCGCTGGGAGCGGCGCTGCCTCTGCCCAAGCTCTTCCGCTCCTACATGACCCTGGGTGCCCGCGTGGTCTCCGAGCCCGCCCTGGACCGGGAGTTCAAGACGGTCGACTTTCTGGTGATGCTGGACACGCGGCAGGTCCACATGTCCAGCCTCGACCTGGTCGGTTGAACGATGGCGGTGGGTCGGCGTCACAGCAATCCCCTGCGGGCGGTCGCGAGGCTCCTGCTGCTGATCCCGTGGACCGTCGTGCTGTACGTTGCCTTTCTGATCCGACGGCTGGGGCTGCGCCGGCGGGAGGACCTGTTGCGGGTGGCGCCGGCCTGGGCCGGCCTGTGGGCACGGGGCACGGCCCGCCTGATGGGAGTCCGGATCGCCCACGAGCCGCTGCCTCCCCGCGGGGTCCTGCTGTGTCCCAACCACCTCGGGTATGCCGACGTGCTGGCGCTGGCCGCCACCCTCCCCTGCTTCTTCGTCTCCCGGGCCGACGCTGCGAATTGGCCCCTCATCGGCCGGCTGATCCGCGCCTCCGAGCAGGTGCTGGTTTCACGCCGGCGCCACCGGGACCTGAAGACGAACACTTCCTCCCTGATCGCCGAGCGGCTCCGCTGCGGACAGAGCGTCAGCGTCTTCCTGGAAGGGACGTCCACGGGAGGCGACCGGCTTCTCCCCTTCCTTCCGGCCCTGCTGCAGCCGGCCATCGACACCGGGGCGGACATCGTGCCGGTGGGCCTGCGGTGGGAGGCCGAAGCAGCGGGGATGACCGTCGCGGACGACGTGGCCTACTGGGGGGACCATCGCTTTCCGACCCACTTCTCGAGGTTGCTGGGTCTTCCGGGATGCCGGGTGACGATCCGCTTCGGCTCGCCGATTTCGACTCGCGGCCGAGACCGGAAGGAACTGGCCCGCGAGGTCCGGCGGCAGGTCCAGCGGCTCG
>JBFGHG010000873.1:0-1958 GCA_041578395.1 Acidobacteriota bacterium | reverse complement strand
GACGAGGGCCTGCTTCAGGTGATCCGGCACTACACCCGCGAGTCGGGGGTGCGCAACCTGGAGCGGGAACTGGCCAACATCACCCGCAAGCTGGCCCGCAAGGTGGTGGAGTCGCGCAGCGAGAACGGCGACAAGGAGGCGGAGGACGCCCCGGCGGAACCGCTCCAATTCAACATCACGCCCAACGAGATCAAGGAGCTGCTGGGTCCGGCCAAGTTCCGCAAGCAGATGGCCTCGGAAGCCAACGAAGTGGGGCTGGCCACCGGGCTGGCCTGGACCGAGATGGGCGGCGAGGTGCTCTTCACCGAGTGCACCGCCATGGAAGGGAAGGGCGACCTCCTGCTGACCGGGAAGCTGGGCGACGTGATGCAGGAATCGGCCAAGGCGGCGCTGACCTACGTACGGGCGCGCAGCGGACGCTACGGCCTGCAGAAGGATTTTCACAAGCTGTTGGACATGCACGTGCACGTGCCCGAGGGCGCGATTCCCAAGGACGGGCCGTCGGCGGGAATCACTCTGGCGACCGCCATCACCTCCGCGCTGACGCGCATCGCGGTTCGCCGCGACGTGGCCATGACCGGCGAGATCACTCTACGGGGTCGAGTGATGCCGGTGGGCGGGATCAAAGAGAAGGTCCTGGCCGCTCACCGCGCCGGGATCAAGTCGGTCGCGCTGCCCAAGGAAAACGAAAAGGACCTCGAGGATATTCCGCAATCGGTCCGCGAAGACCTCGCACTGGTCTTCGTGGAAACCATGGACGAAGTCCTGGAGCTCGCCCTCGAGCAGTCTCCCGCCGCCAAGGAGCAGGAGTACATCGAGGAGCAGCTCCCGCCGAAGTTGGAAGACAGCGAGCGTCCCGGAATCCACTGAAGTAACGGTGGCGCGGGCATCCCGCCCGTGACTCGGGGAGCGCGTCGTCTTCCGATGAGCATGAAGCAATCCGGATAGTCCGGGTAGTCTCCGAGTTTCCTGGTCAATCGTGGAAGCAGCGTTCCTGAAGACTGCCACCCGTAGCGAGGACTATCCACGGAGCGCTCTTCCGCGAATCGCGTTCGCGGGGAGATCGAACGTTGGAAAATCCAGCCTGATCAACAGCCTGGTCGGACGCAAAGGGCTGGCCCGGACCAGTTCGATGCCCGGCAGAACGCAGGCATTGAATTTTTTCAGTATCGACAACCGCTGGATTTTCGTGGATTTGCCCGGTTACGGCTTTGCCCGCGCCCCGCGGCGGGTCCGCGAGCAGTGGGGGCCGATGATCGAGGAGTTCTTTCGAGTCGAGGAGCAGTTGAAATTGGGAATCGTGATCGTCGACGCCAGACACGAGCCGACCGAGTTGGACCTGGTCATGGTCGACTTTCTGCGCCAGTTTCACGTTCCCAGGCAGATCGTGGCCACGAAAGTGGACAAGTTGTCCGGAAACCGGCGCCGCGCCGCGCTCGAAGCGGTCCGCCGGAAGCTGGGCGAAGAGAGTATCATTCCGTATTCTTCCGCCACCGGGGAGGGGAAAAAACACCTGTGGCGCATCATCCGTGAGGTTTGAGAAATGGCTGACGCTGGCACCCAGGCCGCAAAAAATGGGGAATCATTGAATATTCAGGAATTGAAGGAGCTGAACATCCAGGCCCTCAATCACATCGCCAAGGACCTGGACATCCCGGGCGCGACCGGCATGCGCAAGCAGGAGCTGATCTTTCAGATCTTGAAGGCGCAGACGGAGCGCAGCGGGCTGATCTTCTCCGAAGGCGTCCTGGAGACGCTGCCGGACGGCTTCGGCTTCCTGCGCGCTCCCGAGTACAACTATCTGCCGGGTCCGGACGACATCTACGTCTCCCCGTCGCAGATCCGCAAGTTCGATCTGCAGACGGGGGACACGGTATCCGGTCAGATTCGCCCGCCAAAGGAAGGCGAGCGATACTTCGCGCTGATCAAGGTCGAGGCGGTCAACTTCGAGGCGCCCG
>JBFGHG010000872.1:0-1974 GCA_041578395.1 Acidobacteriota bacterium | reverse complement strand
CGACCCCGGGTTCTTTTCCGTCCTGCAAGCCGGGCTGCTGTTCGGCCGGACCTTCCAGCCGTCCGAGGTGACGCCCGGCCGCCGCGGGGACGTGATCGTGATCAGCCACGGACTCTGGCAGCGGCGCTGGGGCGCCGATTCGGACATCCTGAATCGGACCGTCACGCTGGACGGCTCGCCGGTGCAGATCGTGGGCGTGATGCGGCCCAACCTGGCGGCTCCAGACCTGCGGGCCGACCTCTGGATTCCCGTCGGCTTTGCCAGCACCATCCGCTGGGAGCGCTACAACCGGCGGCTGCAGGTGGTGGGGCGGCTGAAGCCCGGCGTGACGCTCGAGCAGGCGCAACAGGACTTCTCACGGATCGCCTCGATCCACCGCTCGGGCGAGTACCAGGACATCTACGACGGCTGGGACGCGAGCCTGGTCCGGCTGGACGAGGAGATCGTCGGCGAGGCCCGGGCCGGCCTCTGGATCGCCCTGGCCGCGGTGGGTTTGATCCTGCTGATCGCCTGCGTGAACGTCTCCAACCTGCTGCTGGCCCGGGCCACCGTACGCCGCCAGGAGATCGCGCTGCGGACGGCCCTGGGCGCGGGCCGGCTGCGGCTGGCCGGACAGCTGCTGACCGAGGCGATGGTGCTCGGCCTGGGAGGCGGCGCGGTGGGGCTGGGTCTGGCCTGGGTCATCCAGCGCCTGCTGCTCTCCAACCAGCCCGGCAGCCTACCGCGGGCCGAGGAGGTCACGCTGGGGACCCACGCCTTTCTGTTCGCGCTGGGGATTTCGCTGGTGACGGCGTTTCTCTTCGGCCTGGCCCCGCTGGTGAAGAGCTTCTCGCTGGACCTGCGGGAAGCGCTGCACACCGGCGGCGGGGGGGCGGGCGGATCGACGCGGCGTTCCTGGCTGCGCGACCTCCCGGTGGCCGGTCAGCTGGCCCTGACCCTGATCCTGCTGTGTTCGGCGGGCCTGATGATCCGGAGCCTGGTGGAGCTGTGGAGTGTCGACCCTGGTTTTGAGACCGGGGAGACGGTGGTGGCCCGCATCTTCCTGGACAACCGCAGCTACGACTCGCCGGAGAAGATCGCCGGGTACTACCGCGAGCTGGCCGAGCGCCTGGGCGGTCTGCCCGGGGTGGCCTCCGTCGGCGCCAGCTCGGCGCTGCCCATGGATCCCCTGGGGATTAACTACGACCTGCCCTACCGGCTGGAGGGCCAGGGGGAGATCCCCACCAACGAACTGCCGCAGGCCGACTTCCGGGTGGTCTCGCCCGGCTACTTCGAGTCGCTGCGGGTGCCGCTTCTGCGCGGGCGTCCCTTCCAGGCGATCGACCGGGCCGGCGGGCTGCAGGTGATCCTGGTCAACCAGACCATGGCGGATCTCGTGTGGCCCGGCCGCGACCCGGTCGGGGAGCGGCTCCAGACCCCCTCCACCGACTGGAACTGGTTCGAAGTGGCCGGCGTGGTGGCCGACACCCGCTACTACGGCCTGGACTCGGAACCGCGCCCCGAAATGTACGTGGCGCTGGACCAGGTGCCGCGGCTGAACATGGCCGTCCTGGTGCGCGGGGAGACCGGGGGAGGGCTGGCGGAGCGCGTCCGGCGCGAGGTGCTGGCCCAGGACGCCGCCCAGCCCGTCCACAGCATCACCGGCCTGGACGAACTGGTGGCCGAAAGCGTCGCCGCCCGGCGTTTTCAGGCCCTGGTGCTGGCCGCCTTCGCCGCTGTTGCGCTGCTGCTGTCCCTGGCGGGGATCTACGGCGTCCTTTCCTACTGGGTCAACCAGCGCCGCCACGAGATCGGCATCCGCATGGCGCTGGGGGCTTCCCGCCCGGGGATCTTGCGTCTGGTGGTCGGCTACGGCCTGTTGCTGGCGGCGGTGGGTGGGGCGGTGGGACTGGTGGCGGCGGTCTTCTCGACCCGGGTCCTCGAGACGGCGCTGTTTCGCATCAAGGCGTCGGACCCGGTCACCTACGCCGGCGT
>JBFGHG010000871.1:0-1979 GCA_041578395.1 Acidobacteriota bacterium | reverse complement strand
GTAGGCGCTCAGCGGGACTTTGAGATCCCGATCCTCGGTGCGGAACCGGAGGTAGGTGGGGCCGACCAGCTCCTCGTCCTTGTAGTCGGGATCGATCAGGTAGCTGGGAGAGAAGCCCTTCACCTCGACCAGAATCTCGCCCGGCACGAGGAGGCTCTGAACGTATTTCTGCGCCTGGACCGGATCGATCGGGGTGGCCCGCAGAAACCCGCCCGGGGACCCCGTGTCGGGCACCACGTAGGGGACGCGCTGAGTCATGACGGCCCGGGCGAGCAGGACGGGCCGGGCGGAGAGGAAGCGCACCTGGAAGCGGGTTTCCCAGGCCCGCGTATAGCGCCGGACGAGGCGCGACCAGGGCGAGCGGTACAGCATCTGCTCGCATTCCTCGAGCGTCCACTTCGGGAAGGGCTTCGACTGCCAGAACGGGAGAGGCTTTTCCGCGAACAGGCCCACGGCCAGGGCCCCGGCAACCACACCTGCCGGCCACCGAAAGAGCGCGGGGGAGATCGTCCGGGATCGGGAGCGCGTCACACTCAGGTCGATGCAGCCCGGCGTGGATTCGTTCACCGCGGCAGCGCGAAGGCCACGTAGGACCCACCCGACGGACTGCCCGACTTGCCTCCGCCGGCGGCGATGACCACGAATTGACGTCCGGCGGCTTCGTAGACCGCCGGGGTGGCGTTGCCCCCGGCCGGCAGCCCGGCCTCCCAGAGCAGCTCGCCACTGGCCTTGTCGAAGGCCCGCATCTTCCGGTCGTGATTGGTGGCGCCGATGAAGAGCAGCCCCCCCGCGGTCACCACCGGCCCGCCGTAGTTTTCCGTGCCGGTGGTGGGGACTCCGGCCGCGGCCAGTTCAGGGAACTCTCCCAGAGGGACGGTCCAGCGAATCTCGCCCCGCTCGAGATCGATCGCGTTGAGCGTGCCCCAGGGGGGCTCCACGGCCGGGTAGCCGTCCGGGTCGAGGAACTTGTCGTAGCCGGCGATGGTGTACGGGACCTGGAAGGGCGGCGCGCCCGCGCCCCCCGGATCGACCGGCCGGTCCCGTCCGCTGAGCAGGAACTCGGCCAGGGCCTGGACGGCGCCAGTCCCCAGGTGCGGCGCGGCGGGCATGCGTCCGCCCCCTTCCCGGATCAGCGCGGCGATCTCACCCGCCGAATAGTCCTCCGAGACGGCCGTCAGCGCCGGGATCTCGGGAGGGCTTCCCGCCCGGTCCGCGCCGTGACAGGCGGCGCAGTCCCGCTGGTAGAGCTGCTGTGCGGTGGCCGGCCGCTCGAGGGGCGGGCGCGGCAGGACCTTCAGAATCCAGGGCATCTCGTTGGAGTTGACGTAGAGCAGGCCCGTCTCCGGGTCGAAGGCGGCCCCGCCCCACTCCGCGCCTCCGTCGAACCCCGGGAAGATCACCGTCCCTTCGAAGCTGGGGGGCGTGAACTGACCCTGGCTGCGCAGGCTCCGGAACTGCTCGAGCACCGCCTGGTGGGCGCCCGGCGTTCGCCGCGTGAGCATGTCCTCGGTGAACACCTGGCGGGCGAAGGGAGGCGGCATCGCGGGCAGGGGCTGAGAACCAGCCAGCCGCTCGCCCGGCACCTCGGACGGGGCCGCCGCATGCTCTTCGATGGGAAAGAGCGGCTCTCCCGACTCCCGGTCGAAGACGAACACGTGGCCCGACTTGGTGAGCTGCGCCACCGCATCGACCCTCCGGCCCTCGCGGCGCAGCGTGACCAGGGTAGGCTGCGCCGGGAAGTCGCGGTCCCAGACGTCGTGGCGGACGGCCTGGAAGTGCCAGATCCGCTGTCCGGACCCGGCGTCCAGCGCCAGCAGCGTGTTGGCGAACAGGTTGTCCCCCGCCCGGTTGCCGCCGTAGAAGTCGAAGGCGGCCGAACCGGTGGGGCAGTAGACGATGCCGCGTTCGGCGTCCAGGGCCAGACCCGCCCATGAGTTGGCCCCGCCCAGGTAACCGCGGGCGCCCTCCGGCCAGGTCTC
>JBFGHG010000870.1:0-1981 GCA_041578395.1 Acidobacteriota bacterium | reverse complement strand
GCGCTCCAGCTGGTCCGCCGGCGGGTTGACGAACTTCTCGTCCACCGTCAGCCGGCGCACGGGGAATTCCTTGGGGGCGACCTCCAGCGGGTAGTCGTGGCGGTATTCTTTCCCCTCCTGGTCCCAGACCCGGACCCGCGCCGTGTAGGACCCCGGCTCGAGGTTGAGGTCGATGCCCAGCAGGCTCTTCCAGACGCCCGACTCCCCCTCGCGGTAAAAGGGGAACGTCCGATCGAAGGCCGCCACTTCGGCGCGGCTCAGCGGCTGTTCGGCCTCCAGGGAGAGCAGGACGACCTCGCCGGGTTGCAGCGAACGCGCCTGGTGCCGGAGGGAAACCCGGTCGGCTCCCAGGGCGGGGACGACCAGGGTCAGCGCGAGTGCGATCCAGCAGATTCTCGGTTTCATGGTGCGTTTCGTCTCCAGCGTTGCGAGTCCGATTCAGGGTACCATGAGTCCCCGGCGGCAACGGCACGGGGGGAACCAGCGCGTATGCAGAAATTCGACATGTTCGTGATCGGCACGGGTCCGGCCGGCCAGCGCGCCGCCATCCAGGCCGCCAAGCTGGGCAAGACGGTGGGCATCTGCGACCGGAGGGAGGTGGTGGGGGGCGTCTGCATCAACACCGGGACGATCCCCTCCAAGACCTTCCGGGAGGCGGTGCTCTACCTGACGGGCCTGCGCCAGCGGGGGATCTACGGCACGGCCTACCGGGTCAAGGAGGAGATCACGATCGAGGACCTGCTGTTTCGCTGCGACTACGTGATCAAGCGGGAAATCGACGTCATCCGCCAGCAGATGCGCCGCAACGGCGTGACCCTGATCGGGGGCGAGGCCTCCTTTCAGGACCCGCACCACCTGGAGGTCCGGGGCGCCACGGGGACCGTGCAGGTGGAAGCCGACTACGTGGTCATCGCCACCGGGACCACCCCCGCCACCCCCCCGGACGTGGCGGTCGACGGCCAGACGGTGATCACCTCCGACGGCGTCCTCTACCTGAAAGAGCTTCCCCGCTCCATGACCGTGGTGGGCGCGGGCGTGATCGGCACCGAGTACGCCTCGATGTTCGCCGCGCTGGGGATCGAGGTGACGCTGGTGGACCGGCGCCAGCGCCTGCTGGAGTTCTGCGACGCGGAGATCGTCGACCACCTGGTCTACCACATGCGAAACATGAACTGCGTCTTCCGGCTGGGGGAGGAAGTCGCCTCGGTACAGGTGGAGCGGGCCCACCGCTCGGTGGCCACGCTGCAGTCGGGCAAGAAGATCATCTCCGACCTGCTGCTCTACTCGGTGGGCCGGCAGGGAGCCACCGCCGAGCTGGGGCTGGACAAAGCGGGCCTGGAGGCGGACCAGCGGGGGCGGCTGAAGGTCAACGAGCAGTACCAGACCGCGGTCGATCACATCTACGCGGCGGGCGACGTGATCGGCTTTCCGGCCCTGGCCTCCACTTCCATGGAGCAGGGCCGGATGTGCGCCTGCCACGCCTTCGGCGCCGAGGCCCGTTCGCTCCCGGAGCTGTTTCCCTACGGGATCTACTCGATCCCGGAGATCTCGATGGTGGGCCGTTCGGAGCAGGAGCTGACCGAGGCGGGCGTCCCGTACGAGATGGGCATGGCCCGCTACCGGGAGGTGGCGCGGGGAGTGATCATGGGGGACGACTCGGGCCTGCTCAAGCTGCTCTTTCACCGAGAGACGCGCCGGCTGCTGGGCGTGCACATCATCGGCACCGCGGCCACCGAACTGGTGCACATCGGCCAGGCCATCCTGGCGATGGGCGGCGGCATCGACTACTTCGTGACCGCCGTCTTCAACTACCCCACGCTGGCCGAGTGCTACAAGAACGCCGCCCTGGACGGCTTCAACAAGATCGGCCCCGAGTCGAACGAGGCCCCCCCGCCCGGCAGCGGGCGGAGGCTGTGAACTACTTCACTTCCAGCGTCCCCGCGAACTCGTCGAAGCTGGCTTCCCACTTCTCGATGGTCCG
>JBFGHG010000869.1:0-1986 GCA_041578395.1 Acidobacteriota bacterium | reverse complement strand
CTCCGGCGTCGCAACTCCGATCAGCCGCCCAACTCCGACGGCGATGTCACTGTAGGCGCTGAAGTCGAGAAAGAGCCAGAGAAAGAAGACCTGCACCTCGAGCACGAAATACAACCCGCCGGCTTCGAAGTCGGTCAGAAACAGCTTCCGGAGCAGATAGGCCAGCACGAATTTCTTGAAGAGTCCGGTGGCGATCCGCTCGACCGCAGCCAGAACCCGGTCCCGCGTAGGCTCCTCGGGGACCGCGGGCTGCGCTGTAAACTCGTCGTACGACTGGATGGGTCCGGCGGCCAGCATGTGAAACGGCAGCAAATAGTTGACCAGGGAGGGGAGGTCGGGCGGTGCGTGGCGCCTCTCGAATACGGCCCGCAGTACCTCCACCAGGCGAAGGGTCACGTACGAAAACCCGATCGTGGAGAGAGTGAGCGCGACCGGCTTCAACCCCAGGTGTTCCGCTCGAGCCGGTAGTTTGTGCAAAACGAACAGGAGCAGCACCAGCAGGCCGGCGCACAGCGCGAGTGTGGTTCGGAAACGCGACCCATAGACAGCGTGCAGGGCCAGGTTGACGGCCAGAACGCCCGCCAGCACCGCGAGGGCTTGTTGACCCAGCAGAAGCGCTATGAAGCCGATGTTCAGGGCGGCAAAGGCGAAACTCCGGGGCAGCGGTGACACGATCGGGGTCAGCAGGAAGACGGCAAACAGCAGGACCAGCCAGAACTCGATCCTCGACAGATCGATCAACTGCCCCATCATGGGCGCAGTTTCCCCGCTTCGAGGAAGGTGGGCTGTGGTCGGGCCCGATTGGAGTCCAGTTCGTAGCGGATCGTATCGCCGGATTGGCCCACTCGAACGAAGCCCAGGCTCGGATAGAGCTCTTCGACGAGGCGGTTCTTCCGGGTGGGAACGTACTCGCCGATCAGGCTGGCGTACTTCAGCTCCCGGGTCCGATCCAGCAACCGGTTGAAGAGGAACTGTTCCGCGGTGCGCCCGATCACCCTGCAGCTCATCAGCCAGGTGTCCACCCGCAAGGCCGTACGCGACGGGCAGTCCGGCACGGCCAGGATCACGGCAATCAAGCCGTGATCGCCAAAGCGGTCAGCCATCCGCATCGCCAGCCCGATCGCCCCCGGCTCGGCCAGCATGTTGCGCACCGTTTCCGCTCCATGGCGTCGGCTCGTCAGGTTGAACTGGTTCGTCTTGCCGATCAACTGAACCACGCGGTTGAAGTCGTCGTCTCGAATGCGGCCAACGTCTCCAATCATGGCCAGGCCGCGCAGGTAGTCGTCGACGGTTTCGCAGCGGTCCTGCATGGCTCGTCGCCCGAATTCCGCCCGGTAGTGGCCACTGCGCTGCCGGTCCTCTTCAGTCAGCCCGAGAGATTCGAACCAGAGACCCTCCTGCAGCGCGCGAACATACTCGGACGGATCAGGAGGCACCTCCACGACTTCCACTTCCGGCAGGGCGATACGTACGCGTTCCCGCTCCGCCGGGTCGTTGTCGAAGAATACGAAGTCCTGCAATCCCAGCCTCAGGGAGTCTGCGATCTTCGCGAGGCCGCGTTCCTTCGGCTCCCAACTCGCCTCGAAGGCTGCGAAATCCTCCAGGGTGAGGACCATCTCGGGGTTCTCCGCGAATGGCGCCCGGGCATCTTCGGGGTTGTTCTTCGAACAGGCTGCCAGCAGGCACCCCCGCCGGCTGAGGTCCTTCAGGCAACGCTGAAAATCGCGGAAGGCCTCGCCGGCCGCCCCCTCGCCCAACTCGATGCCAAGGGGACCCAGCTCCCCAACCACGCCGCCCCAAAGCGTATCGTCCAGGTCGGTCACCAGGACCTTCTTGGGGCCGAAGAGAATGGCCCGTATCCCCGCCCACACGTGTTCCGCCAATCGGACCGTGCCGCGATCCGTTAGCGGTTGCTTGGCCCAGAAGTAGTTCCGGGGATCGTAGAAGGCGCTGCGTCCGATTCCGCCGGAGACATGCTCCAGGTCG
>JBFGHG010000868.1:0-1990 GCA_041578395.1 Acidobacteriota bacterium | reverse complement strand
CGGCAGAAGGTCCTGCAATCAGCCGACCTGTTGTTCCGCAAGAGCCGGGTCGTGGACGACTGAATCCAGCATCTCCCATTTCACAATTTGGCCTTCCCCCTTCATACTTGTTCCCGTGACCGAGGTTCGCACGATCGTCTGCCTGGCCTGCTACTTCAAAGGCGCGGCCTTTCTCGAGGAAGCCAAGCGGCTGGGGTGCCGGGTGATCCTGGTGACGTCCCAGAAGCTGGCCGAGGAGGCCTGGCCCCGCGAGGCCATCGACCACACGATCTACATGGAGGAATCCGGGGAGCACTGGGACCTGGCCAAGCTCTCTTTGCGGGTGTGCCGTCTGGCGGCCGAGGAAGAGATCCACCGCATCGTCCCCCTGGACGACTACGACCTCGAAAAAGCGGCCTTCCTGCGCGAGCACCTGCGCATCCCCGGCATGGGGGAGACGCGCACGCGTTACTTCCGCGACAAGCTGGCCATGCGGGCCCAGGCGCGGGAGCAGGGAATCCTGGTGCCCGACTTCGCCCACGCGCTGAACAACGCCCGCATCGACGAGTTCTCGCGGACCGTCCCCGGCCCCTGGCTCTGCAAGCCGCGCTCCCAGGCCTCGGCCATCGGCATCCACAAGATGCACTCGCCCGAGGAGCTGTGGAAGGTGATCGACCAGCTGGGAGACGAGCGCTCCAACTTCGTCCTCGAGCGCTTCGTGCCCGGCGAGATCTACCACGTCGACTCGATCGTCTTCGGGGAACGGGTCGCCTTCGCCCGCGTCCACCGCTACGCCGACCCGCCCATGGCGGTGGCCCACGAGGGAGGCGTGTTCTGCTCCTCCACCGTCGAGTACGGCTCCCCCGACGAGGAGGCGCTGCAGGAGGCCAACCGGCAGGTGATCGCGGGCATGGGGCTGCGCCGGGGGGTCACGCACACCGAATTCATCAAGGCGAACGAGGACGGCCGCTTCTACTTCCTGGAGACGGCGGCACGGGTGGGGGGCGCCCACATCGCGGAAATGCTCGAGGCCTCCAGCGGACTCAACCTGTGGGCCCAGTGGGCACGGCTGGAAACGCTGCCGCCCGGCGAGCAGTACCAGCTGCCGGAGCCGCGCGGCGACCATTCCGGCATCCTCATCTCGCTGGCCCGACAGGAGCACCCGGACACCAGCGCCTACGACGACCCCGAGGTGGTGTGGAGGATGAAGCGGCACCACCACGCCGGTTTGATCGTGGCCTCGCCGTCGCTGGAGCGGGTGCACGACCTGCTGCGGGGATACACGGAACGTTTCTACAACGACTTCTTCGCCAAACAGCCCCTGCCGGACCGCCCCTCGGCGTGACGGGGGCGCCAAGGCTTCCTACCAGTCGAAGATCGTCTCCAGGACGTAGCCCAGAATCGAGGCTCCGTCGGTCGCGGCAGCCAGCGTTCCGGGGACTGCCGAAGCGGTTTCCCGGGGACGGGTGATCTGGGGCAGCTCGCCGACGTCGAGAAAGATGGAGCGGCACTGCGGGCACCACTCCACGTCGACGTTGCCAATCCTGCGCATGACCAGCTTCCGGCCGCTGCAATCGGGGCAATCGTAAGGGCTGGCCGTCTCCCAGGAGTTCGCCACCAGGTCTTGCAGCTGCCGGAGCCGCCCCCGGAAACGCTCTTCCTGTTCCGCTGCCGCCATCGAGTCAGCGTCCAGCCAGACGCCGCCGCAGTCGCGGCAGCGTTTGATTCCGCAGCTGTCGGGCGCCAGCGGAAGATCGCATTTGGGGCACATCGCGTCCTCCTTGGCTAACCTGTACGGGGACGCCGGGGCTTCGGTTCGACCCGCTGCCCCGAACGGAGGCTCGTTCTCACCCCGCCCGCTCGATGAGGTACTCCGCCAGCAACCGGACACCGAACCCGCTGGCCGCGCGGAAGCGGCCGTCATCGGCCTCGGGGAAGGCCACTCCGGCGATGTCCAGGTGGGCCCAGGCGGGATGATCGCCGGCGAAGCGGGCCAGGAAGCGGGCGGCGG
>JBFGHG010000867.1:0-1993 GCA_041578395.1 Acidobacteriota bacterium | reverse complement strand
GATACCTGGCGGTGACGGCCGGCCCCACCGGTCAGGACTGGTTCCAGGAGGTCGACTGGGCGGGCACCCGGGCCTACGCCGTGGGGCTGGGAGGCATCTACCTCAACCTGAAGGACCGAGAAGCGCAGGGGGTCGTGGAAAGAGGGGACGAGGCGCGCCGGCTGAAGCAGGAACTGCGGGAGAAGCTGCGGGGCCTGCGCGACGAGGCTTCCGGCGCGGCCGCCGTGGGGGAGGTGTATGATACCCGGGAAGCCCATCAGGGTCCGTACGTGGGCGAGGGGCCGGACCTGATCGTGGGCTTCGAGCACGGCTACCGGGTCTCCTGGTCCTGCGCCACCGGCGCGATCACCCGGGACGTCTTCGAGGACAACACCAGGAGCTGGAGTGGAGATCACTGCATGAACCCGCCCGACATGCCGGGCATTCTCTTCTGCAACCGGAAGATCGACAAAACCGACCCGGGCATCATGGACCTGGCTCCCACCGTGCTGGACCTGTTCGGAGTCCCGGTGCCCGCTTACTGCGACGGCGAGTCGCTGCTGCCCTCCTCATGAGAACTAGTGCAACGGGTCATAAGTTCTGGCCCAGGGGTCAGCGATGCATTCGTCGTCGCTGGCTAGGCGTCGCGAGCGAGGCATATCGGGAATATGTCGAGCGAGCGCAACAACGCCAGCGGCGGCGAGGCGCGCTGAACCCTGGGTCAAGATTTGTGTCCCGTTGCACTCGCACTCTCCTGCTCGTGGCCGTCCTGTCCGCCATCGCCTGCGGTCCGCCGCCGCCGGGCAACGCGCGCAAGGTGATCATCCTGGGGATCGACGGCCTCGACCCGCGCCTGCTCGAGGAGTTCGCCGGCCGGGGCGAGCTGCCCCACTTCTCGCGGCTGATGGCGGAGGGGGATTTCAGCCCGCTGCAGACCTCCATGCCCCCCCTCTCGCCGGTGGCCTGGTCCTCGTTCATCACCGGGCAGGACCCGGGGGGGCACGGGATCTTCGACTTCCTGCGCCGCGACCCGCGCCGCATGATCCCGGAGTTCTCGATGGCCGAGACCAGCGAGCCGGAGTGGAAGATCCCGCTGGGCTCCTGGGTGATCCCGCTGGAGAGCGGGGAGATCCGGGGATTGCGCAAGGGCCGCGCCTTCTGGGAGCTGCTGGAGGAGGCGGGCGTGCCCACCACCATCTTCCGCATGCCGGTCAACTTCCCGCCGGCCCCGGCGGGCCGGGCGCTGTCGGGGATGGGGACGCCCGACATCCTGGGCACTTCGGGGACCTTCTCCTTTTACACCGACGCGCCCCCAGCCAACGCCGCCAACATCACGGGCGGCAAGGTCCACGAGGTGCGGGTGGGGGCCAACAAGGTGACGGCCCGGCTGGAAGGCCCCGCCAACACCTTTCGGCGGTCCGTCGGCGAGGACGGGGAAAGCGCCGCTCCGCCCCCCATGACCGCCGACTTCGAGGTCTACCTGGATCCGGAGGAGCCGGTGGCCAAGCTCTCCGTGCAGGGCAGCGAGTTCGTGCTGCGCGAGGGGGAGTGGAGCGACTGGGTGCGGGTCGAGTTCGAAGCCCTCCCCTACCTGGTCAACGTCAGCGCCATCGCGCGCTTCTACCTGAAACAGGTGCGGCCCGACTTCGCCCTCTACGTGACGCCGCTGCAGATCGACCCGGCCGAACCGGCGATGCCCATCTCCCAGCCGGAGGAGTGGGCCGCCGACCTGCAGAAGGAGCTGGGCTATTTCTACACCCAGGAGCTGGCCGAGGACACCAAGGCCTTCTCGGGCGGGATCTTCGACGGCCACGAGTTCTGGCGCCAGGCCCAGATGGTCTACCAGGAACAGCGCCGGGCGCTGGAAGCGATGCTCGAGGGGTACCAGGAAGGGTTGCTCTTCTTCTACTTCTCCAGCGTGGACCAGGGCTGCCACATGCTCTGGCGCTACCGGGACCCGCAGCATCCCGGCTACGTCGCCGACGAGGAGCTGAACGGGGCCATCGGCCGGCTC
>JBFGHG010000866.1:0-1997 GCA_041578395.1 Acidobacteriota bacterium | reverse complement strand
GCCGCGCTGGCGGGCTCCGTGGCGGTGCTGATTCTGGTCAGCTGGCTGGACTCTCCTCCGGCACTGGAACCCGAGATCGAGAGGCTGATCGAGACGGGAGGACTCACTCCGCCGCCAGGCGCCACACGGCCCGGCTGACCTGCTGCTCGAGGTCCTCGTCGGTGGAGCGGAACACGGCCCGCACCCGGCCCTGCCGGTCCACCAGCAGCAGATGGGTGCCGTGCGTGATGTCGGGGGCGCCGCCGGGCTGCTCGAGGCCCCGCTGGACTGCGATCTTGAACCCCTCGGTGACCCGGGCCATCTCGCCCGGGTCGTCTTCGGTCAGAAACCACCAGCGCGCGGGATCGGCGTTCCAGTCATAGGAGTACTCGGCCAGCACCTCGGGCCGGTCGTAGTCCGGGTCGACGCTGAAGGAGACGAGTAGAAAATCGTCCCGTTCGCGGAGTGCTTCCTGCAGCCCGGACATCTTCTGCGAAATCAGGGGACAGGGGCCCGGACAGCGGGTGAAGACGAAGGCGGCCAGCCAGGTTCGGCCCGCCAGGTCGGACTTCTTCACGGGATGGCCGCGGGCGTCGATCAGCGCGAAGTCGGGGACGTCCCAGAGCGGCTCTTGCAGCGAACGCAGCGGGTCGTCCGGCCCCTGCTCGAGCGCCGCCAGATAGACGAACAGCCCGGCCAGCAGGATCAACACCATCCCCGCCGAGAGCAGGACGAGTTTGTGCACCATTCCTACAGCCTCTCACTTTCCGAAGGGGGGCTCAACCGTCCTTCCTTGTCACGAATCCGAGAATTCAGGGCCCCCGTCAGACCTCGAACTAAACTTTTTGGCCGCCCGGAGCGTCTCAATAGGTATCGACGGTACAGGCGACTGCCGATTGAAAACGAAAGGCAAGTGAGATGGCTGAAGCCGCTTTGAGATTCGACAGATTTGGACGCATCAGCCTCCATCAGGGAATCGTGGAGAGTCTCTCCGCGCTTCCGGGCATGCTCCGTGAAGTCTTCGTCCGCAGCCACTACCAGGGACAGAGAACCTCCAAGATCGCAGCTGAACTGAGGATTCCTCGCGAGACGGCGGAGTCGATGCTGCGGGACGCCAACGAGATCTTCTACCGGAGAGTTCACAAGTTCCGGATTTGAGCCTCCACGGTTGACCCCCCGCCGGGCGTTCTGCTTGAATGCCGGGATGACTCAGACTGCGAGATTCCTGCTGGTCTCGACCCTGCTGGTGCTGGTTCACCGGCCCGCCGCGCCCGCCGGCGACTTCGAGTTCTACCCCGGGGCGAGCTACGACCCGGACGTCCCCACGCTCGAGCAGGTGGTGGGACACGCCTGGGGCGAGAAGATCAGCGCGCACGCCGAGGTGGCCCGCTACCTGGAGGCGCTCAGCGAACACTCGCCGCGGGTCTCGCTGCACGAATACGGCCGCACCTGGGAGGGGCGGACTCTCTACTACCTGGTGGTGGCGTCCGAAGCCAACCAGCAGCGGCTCGAGGCCATCCGGGAATCCAACCGCCGGCTGGCCCACCCCGACCGGGAGGCGGTCGATTTCGAACAGCTGGCGGCGGCGCTGCCCGCCACAGTCTGGCTGTCCTACGGGGTCCACGGCGACGAAATCTCCAGCACCGACGCCGCGCTGCTGACCGCCTACCACCTGGCCGCCGCGCGGGACGACGAGGTGGCCTCGGCCATCCTCGCCAACACCGTGGTGATCGTCAATCCGATGCAGAACCCGGACGGGCGCGACCGCTTCGTCCGCCACTTCCGCCAGACCCGCGGGCGCTGGCCGGACCCCGACCCGCAGTCGGCCGAGCACGACGCCCCCTGGCCCAGCGGCCGGGTCAACCACTACCTGTTCGACCTGAACCGCGACTGGTTCGCCCAGACCCAGCCGGAGACCCGCGGACACGCCGCCGCCTACCTGGAGTGGTTCCCCCAGGTCTTCGTCGACCTGCACGAGATGGGGCACAACGCCACTTATTACTTCGCCCCGCCGGCCG
>JBFGHG010000865.1:0-2003 GCA_041578395.1 Acidobacteriota bacterium | reverse complement strand
TCTGGTGGCTGATGGTCTCGCCGGACCTGAACGCCGTCCGGCTGGTGCTGGCGGCGCTGGAAACGGGCGGTTGGAGCGAGGATCTTCCCCGGCTGATGGTGGGCGCCCTGGACCGCAGAAAGCGCGGCCACTGGGACCTGACCACCGCCAACGCCTGGGGAGTGCTGGCGGCGGAAGCCTTCGCGGGCCGCTTCGAGTCGGCGCCGGTCGACGGTCTCACCTGGGCGGGGCTGAACCGGGAGTTGCAGAGCCTGGACTGGGGCGAACAACCCCAAGGAGGGGCGATCGACTTCGAGTGGCCCCCGGGCCGGTCCGTGCTGCACGTCCGTCAGGAAGGTGAAGGCGCTCCCTGGCTCTCGCTGGAAAGCCGCGCCGCCCTGCCGCTGACCGAAGAGCTGTCCAGCGGCTACCGCGTCATCCGCACCGTGACGCCCGTCCTGCAGGCTCAGCCGGGGACCTGGAGTGCCGGCGACGTGGCGCGGGTGCGGCTCGAGATCGAGGCGCAGGCGGACATGACCTGGGTGGTGGTGCAGGACCCAATCCCCGCCGGCGCGGCCATCCTGGGCTCGGGCCTGGGGCGTGACTCGGCCATGCTGACGTCCGGGGAAGAGGAGCGAGGGGCGCGCCCCAGTTTCGAGGAGCGTTCCTTCGAGGCCTACCGCGCCTACTACGAGTACTTCCCCAAGGGGAGCCGCTCGGTGGAGTACACCGTCCGCCTCAACAACGCCGGCCGCTTCCAGCTGCCCCCCACCCGCGTGGAGGCGCTGTACCACCCCGAGTCGTTCGGCGAGAAGCCCAATTCGCCCTGGCTGGTGTCGCCATGAAAAAGACGGTGCTCACCGCGGCGGGGGCTGCCGTCGTGGCCGTGTCGCTGCTGTGGCTCGGGACGGTTCCGGAGATGCCGTCTTTTCAGGCCGTGGTGGAATCGTACCGCCGCTCGGACGCCTTGCTGCTGGACCGGCAGGGGGAAGTCCTGCAGGAGATCCGGACCGACCTGGAGGGCCGGCGGCTGGAGTGGACGCCGCTGGAGGAGGTCTCTCCGCGCCTGCTCGAACTCCTGATCTTCTCCGAGGACCGTGACTTCCACAGCCACGGCGGCGTGGACTGGGGGGCGCTGGCGGCAGCCGCCTGGGGCAGCGTCTTTGAAGACGGCCGGCGCGGGGCCAGCACCCTGACCATGCAGCTGGCCTCGCTGCTGGACGAACGCCTGCGGCCCAGCGGAGTCTACCGCAGCCGCTACCAGAAATGGCGCCAGATCCGGGCCGCCCGGGCGCTGGAGTCCACCTGGAGCAAGGAGCAGATCCTGGAGGCGTACCTGAACCTGGTCAGCTTCCGGGGCGAGCTGCAGGGAGTGGCCGCCGCCTCGCGGGGACTCTTCGGGCGGGCGCCGCACGGCCTCGATTCGGCACAGGCGGCGCTGCTCACGGCGCTGCTGCGCGCGCCCAACGCGTCTGCGGACGACGTCCTGCGTCGGGCCCGGGGGCTGACGGCCGCCGTCGGCGGGGACGTCCAGTTCCCCGATCCCGTGGCGGGTGTCCTGGAAGGGGGCTACCATCTGCCGCCGCGCGCCAGGTGGGCGCCCCACGTGGCGAGGCGTCTGCTGGGCGACTTCCCGGGCGGCCGAATCGAACAGACCAGCACGCTCGAGGCGGGGCTGCAGCGGTTCGCCCTGCAGCGCTTGCAGGAGCAGCTGCGGCGGCTGGGCGGACGCAACGTCGGCGACGGCGCCATCCTGGCGGTCGACAACGCCAGTGGGGAAGTGCTGGCCTACCTGGGCAACGGCGGCGAGCTGTCCAGCGCCGTTTACGTCGACGGGGTGCAGGCGCGTCGCCAGGCGGGGTCCACGCTCAAACCGTTCCTCTACGCCCGCGCGCTGGAGCGGCGGCTGATCACGCCCGCCACTCCGATCAACGACGAACCGCTGGATGCCGCATTGCCGGCGCTGGCGGACGCCATCGATCGACCGGGACTGTCCGACGCGGCCATGCTGCGTGCTCTGAACG
>JBFGHG010000864.1:0-2011 GCA_041578395.1 Acidobacteriota bacterium | reverse complement strand
GCAGCGTGTGCGCCGCCATCTCCAGCGCCTGTTCTTCTCCCGTGCGGGCGTGGTAGCGCAGCAGGAATTTCAGGTTGACGGGACGGGGGAACTTGGGAGCCCGCCCGAAGCCGCCCTGCTCCGGGTCGTACGCCTGCGCGTACCAGCGAAAAGTGGCGTCGAGCAGTTTCTCTTCGATCTCCAGCTCGCCGCCGGCCCCGGGGTCGGAGAGCCCTTTCAGGAAGTCGGCCGCCCCTCCCGCCGACGACAGGATCGCCTCGCGGTTGGTCCCCCACTGCTGGCGGACCCGCTCCAGCAGCTGCCCGAATCCGGGCCGTCCGTGACGGCTCTCGGGCGGAAAGTAGGTCCCGCCGAAGAACGGCTGCAGCTCGGGCGTCAGGAAGACGGACATGGGCCAGCCGCCCCCGCCGGTGGTGGCCTGGACGTAGTTCATGTAGACCTGATCGACGTCCGGACGCTCTTCGCGGTCCACCTTGATGCTGACGAAGTGTTGGTTGAGGAGGGCGGCGATGGCGGGATCGGAGAAGGACTCCCGCTCCATGACGTGGCACCAGTGGCAGGTGGAGTAGCCGACCGACAGGAAGATCGGCTTGTTCTCCCGCCTCGCCCGGGCGAAGGCTTCCTCCCCCCAGGGGTACCAGTCCACCGGGTTGTGGGCGTGCTGTTGCAGGTAGGAGCTCTGTTCGCGGGCGAGGCGGTTGGGCTGGCCCGGTTCCCTGGCGGCAGGGGCTTCGGCGGTCCGCTGGATCGTCCAGACCCCACCCGCCGCCAGCGCGACGGCCAGTCCCGCCACGGGCCAGCCAAAGTGTACGCGCATGGTGGCCACTCCTTCCGCCCCAGCTTACCGGTGGCGGCGGCGCAGTTCAAAAGCCCTTCGCGTCGACGCCGGCCCGAACGCGGCGAGACGACACGCTTCTATAATGTTCAGATGACCGAGCGGGAGGCCCGCATCGCGTACAAGGGGATCGCCTACGGCGAAGCGCTCCGCTCCTCGGGCGCTTTCCAGCTGCAGAGCCCCTTCGAGCCGTCCGACGACCAGCGGCGGGCCATCCGGGAGCTGGTGGAGGGGGCGCGGCGGGGCGAGCGGGACCAGGTCCTGCTGGGAGTCACCGGGTCGGGCAAGACCTTCACCATGGCCAAGGTCATCGAGGCGCTCAACCGGCCCACTCTGGTGCTGAGCCACAACAAGACCCTGGCGGCCCAGCTCTACCAGGAGTTCCGCAACTTCTTCCCCGACAACGCGGTGGAGTACTTCGTCAGCTACTACGACTACTACCAGCCGGAGGCCTACATCGCCTCCACCGACACCTACATCGAGAAGGAAGTCCTGATCAACGACGAGATCGACCGGCTGCGGCATTCCGCCACCCGTTCGCTGTTCGAGCGGCGCGACTGCATCATCGTGGCCAGCGTGAGCTGCATCTACGGCCTGGGTTCGCCCGAGGCGTACTACGGGATGCTGCTGATGCTCAGCGTGGGTCAGCAGATCCGCCGCCGCGAGATTCTGAAGAAGCTGGTCGAGATCCAGTACGAGCGCAACGACTACGACCTGGTGCGCGGGACCTTCCGCGTCCGGGGAGACGTGATCGAGATCGTCCCCTCCTACGACGACTACGGCATCCGGGTGGAGATGTTCGGCGACGAGATCGAGTCGATTTCGCAGTTCGACCCGGTGACCGGCGAACTCCTCCACGATCACGCGCGCATCCCCATCTACCCCAAGACCCACTACGTGATGCCGCCCGAACGCTGGGACCGCGCGGTGCAGACCATCCGCGAGGAACTGGAAGAGTTCACGGCGAAGCTGGAAGAGGAAGAGCGGCTGATCGAGGCGCAGCGCATCCAGCAGCGGACCAAGTTCGACCTGGAAATGATCAAGACGCTGGGCTACTGCCGCGGGATCGAGAACTACTCCCGCCACCTCACGGGCCGCGCCCCCGGCGAGCCGCCCCCCACGCTGCTCGACTACTTCCCGGACGACGCCCTCTTCTTCGTGGACGAGAGCCACGTC
>JBFGHG010000863.1:0-2016 GCA_041578395.1 Acidobacteriota bacterium | reverse complement strand
GGTACCCAGTCCAGCAGCACCCCGATCCCCTCCTGGTGGCAGCGGTCCACGAAGGCGCGGAAGTCGTCCGGGTCGCCGAAGCGGCTGGTGGGGGCGAAGTAGCCGGTTGTCTGATAGCCCCAGGAACCGGAGTAGGGGTGCTCGGTGACGGGAAGCAGCTCGAGGTGCGTGAACCCCATCTCCTTGACGTAGGGGATCAGCTCGTCGGACAGCTCCCGGTAGGTCAGCGAGCGATTCTGCTCGGCGGCCCGCCGCTTCCAGGAGCCCAGGTGCACCTCGTAAATGTTCATCGGGGCGGTGAGCGGGTCGCCCTGGCGGCGGCTGCTCATCCACTGCTCGTCTCCCCATCGGTAGCGGTCCAGGTCGAAGATCACGCCGGCCGTCTTGGGGGGCTGCTCGAAGTAGAAGCCAAAGGGGTCGGTCTTGGCCTGGGCGCCGCCGTCGCGGAAGCGGACGTGGAACTTGTAGTAGGTCCCTTCGGGCAGCTCGGGCACGAACAGCTGCCAGATGCCGGTCGAGCCGTGCAGGTCCATGGGGTGGCTGCGGGTGTTCCACTGGTTGAAGTCGCCGACCACCGCGACCGCCCTGGCGTTGGGGGCCCAGACCGCGAAACGCACGCCCTTGACCCCGTGGTGCGTCTCCAGGTGGGCGCCCATGCGGCGGTAGGCGTGGTAGTGGTTGCCCTCCCCCAGCAGGTGCAGGTCGAAGTCGCTGAGCAGCTCGCGGAAGGAATAGGGGTCGAGGCGCTCTTCGAGGTGCTCTCCGTAGTGGCAGCGCAGGTGATAGCCGGGAGCCTCTTCCCCGGTCTGCTCGAGCTCGATCTCGAAGAGTCCCTCCGGGTGGACGCTCTTCATGGGCACGAGTGTGGCCGACTCGCCCTCGAAGCGTTTGACCTCCACCCGCGAGGCGTTGGGGACCAGGGCCCGGATCACCCAGCGGGCGGGCTCTCCACCGCTGATCCGGTGCGGCCCCAGGCGGCTGAAGGGATTGCCGTGCTCCCCCCAGACCAGCTCCTCGATCTCCCGCTGCTCCAACGTACTCACGTTGGCAGTGTAGGGGCTGGCTGGGAGGAGATTCAATCCCGGCGCCAAGTTATTCGACGGCTCGCAGGGCGGCCTGGATGTCCTTTTCGGTCGGGGACCGGGACAGGTTCCGGGAATCGCCGGCGCCCAGCATGGGCCTGCCCGAGGCCGGGTCGATCTTCAGCAGCACGCTGCGGGTCTGGTTGCGGTAGGTAGCCGAGACCGCCACCACCCAGGTTCCCTCGGCCGGCCAGATCGGCTGGACGGCCAGCGATCCGTCGGCGGTGCGCACCGCCTGCAGGGGGAGACTCTGACGCTGTCCCTCGGAGATTCCTTCCGCGGTGGCGGTAAAGACCGCATCCGACGGCTGGTGGCAGCCCAGGGGCTGGACCAGCGCCACCGTCCCCTCCGGAGCCGAGCCGTCCGGCTCGGATACGGCGATCATGAAGCCGCCGGCCCAGACCAGCGACACCGACATCGACAACACAAACAAAGCCAGGCATTTTTTCATCGTGCGAACTCCTTTCGCTGGGGTTGGACACGGCCACCGCCACTTTTCTTCTCGGTTTTTTTTGGCGAAGAAAATGGACGCTGCACGTGTCCAATGGAAAGATGGCGGTCCAGGCTCAGATGAAAGAGCAGGAGTTGATCCAGGCGTGCCAGGCGGGGGACCGGACCGCCTTCCGCTCGCTGTTCGAGAGTCACAAGGACCGCGTCTACACGCTGGCGATGCACTACTGCCGAGACCCGGCCCAGGCCGAGGACATCACGCAGGAGGTCTTCCTGGAGCTGTTTCACAGCCTGCGCCAGTTCCGCCGGCAGGCCGCCTTCTCGACCTGGCTGCACCGGATCGTCGTCAACCGGTGTTTGAACGCCCGCCGCCGCGACCGCCGCTGGACGGACCTCGAGGAAACGCCGGCGCGGGCCTGGACCGCACGCGAGCGGCAGGAAGAGAGCTACGGTCAGCAGCAGCTGGCCGAGGCGATCGAGGACG
>JBFGHG010000862.1:0-2018 GCA_041578395.1 Acidobacteriota bacterium | reverse complement strand
CCGTTCATCGGTTCTGAGCATCCCCCATTCGGCCCCGTGGACCTGGTGGCAAGAGCTGCACTGGAGCTTCCCTTCCCGCACGGGGTGCCGGGAGGGGAGCATCATGCGCGCGCCCACGACGCGGTGGCACTCGACGCACAGCAGCGATTCGGGTTTCTTCAGACTGGCCCGCAGCGGAGGCGCCTGCCTCTCCAGGTCCGCCACCCGGAGTGGTTTCTCCTGGAAGCCGGGTTCCAATGGGAGGGTTTGGCGACTCTGGTGAATCTGGTGACAGGATGTACAGCTGACGCCACTCAGAGCGTGCCGGCTGCTGATCCAGTGTACTCCCACCCGGTTGCGGTGACAGGCGAGGCAGGCGTCCTCTGCGCGGGAATCTGAAGCCTCGGAGAATGTGAAGATGTCGGCGGGATCCATGGTCTCTACGTGCCGCCCTCCCGGCCCGTGACAGGCTTCGCAGCCACGCGTGCCTCCATGCACTTCGAATTCGGCCAGCCGGGCATGCACCGAGCGAGTGAACTGCACGGCGAGGTCCTGGTGGCAATCCAGGCAGGCGGCCGAACCGACCATGGGCACGGGTTCCGGTGGTTCTCTACCCGCCGCGGCGGCGGTCAGCGCCAGCGCGGCGGCCAGCAACAGCATGGGCGGAGTCCGGTGAAACGGGGCGGGGCGAGAAGAACGGCAATCGCTTCGAGTCATGGGATTCCCTCCCAAATCTTCAGCAAACGATGTAGATTTCTTGCAACCCCGGTGCCATTTCGGCGACAATGCGGCGAAACTGCGTGGCGGTGGGGTCTCAGGAACCGGGGCCCGGGGAGCCGCGCGGCGGGTTGGGGCAAATGTCCCGGCCCAGGTGGGGGATGCAACGATGAGCAGACGCCAGAAGCTTCCGCCGCCGAGCCCGAGGGAGGCTCGGCCTTCGATTCCGCTGACGGCGCCTTTCGACACGCCCCAGCCGGGCATGGTGAAGATCGGCCAGGCGGCCCGCGCGCTGGGCCTGTCGGTGCAGGCGATCCGACTCTACGAGGCGGAGGGGCTGGTGATCTCCTTCAAGTCGAAACGGGGGACGCGTTGGTACTCGGCGGAGGATCTGGACTGGATGCGGCGCATCCGGCAGTTGCTGGCGGAGGGTCTGAACTTCGCCGGGATCCGCCGGCTGCTGGCGCTGCTCCCCTGCTGGGCGCTCAAGCCGTGCACGCCGGAGGAGCACGCCGAGTGCAGCATGCGCTTCGAGACGCGCATGCCCTGCTGGATGGCGCCGGAAAAGCTGTGTACGGAGCAGCTGAAGGAATGCTATCACTGCAACACCTATCGGCAGGCGAGGAATTTCGTGAACCTGAAGGAGCACGCGCGAATCGTGCCGTTGGAAGTCTGAGGACAGAATTCGGAATATCATAGGAGCCAAGCAAGGAGACGAACCCGATGGCTGGATTCTTCAAGATGACTCGAATGCCCTCCCCTGAAGACGCGTTGCCCGGGCGTTCCGAGCCGATGGTGGTGCCGGATCGGCACTTCGTGCTGGATGCCCCGCTCGAGCCGCCTTTTCCGGAGGGAATGGAGCTGGCCCTGTTCGGGCAGGGCTGTTTCTGGGGGGCGGAGAAGCAGTTCTGGAAAGCCCCGGGGGTCTACTCCACGTCGGTTGGCTATGCCGCCGGCTACACTCCGAACCCCACCTACCGCGAGGTGTGCACCGGGAAGACGGGCCACAACGAGGTGGTACGGGTGGTCTTCGACCCGCGGAAGACGAGCTACGAGGCGCTGTTGAAGATCTTCTGGGAGAGCCACGACCCCACCCAGGGGATGCGCCAGGGCAACGACGCCGGGACCCAGTACCGCTCCGGGATCTATACCTGTTCGGACGAGCAGAATCGGCTGGCGGAGGCGTCCCGCGACGCCTACCAGGAACGGCTGAGCCGGGCGGGCTACGGTCCGATCACCACTGAGATCCTGGACGCGCCGGAGTTCTACTACGCCGAGGACTACCACCAGCAGTACCTGGCGAAGAACCCGCACGGCTACTG
>JBFGHG010000861.1:0-2020 GCA_041578395.1 Acidobacteriota bacterium | reverse complement strand
TAATCGCGATCGCAATCGTAATCGCAATCGTGATCGTAATCGTAATCGTAATCGGCTGAGCGCCCCCGCTATAATGCCGTAATGCTCGCGGTGTTGTGGTTGCTGCTCGTGATGCCTCCCCAAGCGGAGACCTCGGAGTTCACGGAGGCGACGACGACCCGGGCCGAACTGTGGCGGCAACGGCGCCTGGCAAAACGGGAACGGCTGGAGCCGGACCTGCTCAGCGGTGCGGAACGGGCCTTTCTCTGGCTGGAGCAGACCAACTTCCTGGAAATCAACTACAAGGGCTTCTACCCCCGGTTCTCGGACCTGGGGCCGGGCGCCGGCTTCGCGCCGGGCGTGCGCTTCTGGAAGCCCGACCTGGGAGGCTCGGTGCTGGACTTCCAGACGTCCGCCGGCTACTCCACCCGCGGCTACCAGCGCTACGACCTGCAGTTCGGCAAGATCCTGCTCACGGGCCCGCCCCCCTTCCTGGAGCCGAGCGGGCAGGTGGGGCTGGCCCAGTACGGCGAATCCCGGGTCGGCGGCGAGCGCTTCTTCCTCTACGGCGACCTGACCTACCGCGACCGTCCCCAGGAGGACTTTTTCGGCATCGGCCCCGACTCGCGGGAGTCGGACCGCACCGACTTCGAACTGCGCGATGCCGCCTTCGACGTCGTCACCGGCTACGAGTTCAACCGCACCTTCAGCGCGGCGGTGAAGGCGGGCCTGCTCAACGTGGACACCGCGCCGGGAGACGACGACCGCTTTCCGCCCGCCCAGGCCGTCTTCGACGAACAGACCGCGCCCGGCATCACGCAGCAGGCGGACTATTTCCGGGTCACGACGGCCTTTTTCATCGACTACCGCGACAAGTTGCGCAATCCGCACCGCGGGGGGATTCTCAGCTTTTCCTACTCGCAGTTCGACCAGCGGGGAGGGGACGAGTTCGAATTCACCCGCTTCGCCTTCGACGCCCGGCACTACCTCCCGCTGGGGTCGGTGCAGCGAGTGCTGGCCCTGCATTTCTTCACCTCGCTGGACGACGTGGAGGAGGGCGCGCGGGTGCCCTTCTACCTGATGAACACGCTGGGCGGCCGCAACACCCTGCGGGGCTTCCGGGAGTTCCGCTTCCGGGACGTCAACCTGCTCTACCTGTCGGCCGAGTACCGCTGGGAAGCTGCGCCGGCGGTCGAGTTCGCCGTCTTCTACGACGCCGGCAAGGTGTTCGCCGACCGGGCCGACTTCGACCTGACCGGGTTGCGCAAGACCTGGGGTCTGGGAGTCCGCTTCAAGACCTCCCGCTCGGTGGTCTTGCGCTTGGACGCCGGCTGGGGCGACGAGGGGGGGCGGCTCTACTTCACGTTCGGGCCTTCGTTTTGAGGCGGTCCATGGGGGACACGATTCGACTCCTGCTGATGCTGGCGCTGGCGGGCCTTCTGTCGGGGGCCTCCGCGCGTGCCCAGCGCTTCCTGCCGGACGACCCGCTCTGGGCCGACGACGACCGGGTGCCGATTCCCAAGCCGTACGAGCGGGACCTGAGCCAGGTGGCGGATTTCATGGTCAACACCTTCGCGACCCGGCCCGAGGAGGGGGAGCCGATTCCCCCCGCCGAGAACGTCGACACCCTGGGCGGGGTGCCCGATTCGAGCTGGTTCACCAACCGCATCGGGCGCCGGGCCATGAGCCTGGAGGAACTGGCGCTCGGGCCCAACCGCGGAGACGGCCCGGCAGCCGGACCCTGGACGATCATCGCGGCCAAGTCGCAGGGCGTCTCTCCCGGCTTCACCATTCGCGATCAGGCCGGCGACGTCTACTTCATCAAGTTCGACCCCAGAGGACATCCGCAGCTGGCCACCTCGAGCGAGGTGATCGCCACCCGGTTCTTTCACGCCTTCGGCTACCACGTCCCCCAGAACTACCTGAGCACGGTGCGCCCCGCTGACCTGCAGATCTCCTCCACGGCCATGGTCACCGACGAGTTCGGCCGCCGCCGCCAGATGCGCCGGCGCGACCTGGAGGAGATCCTTCGCAAGGTGGC
>JBFGHG010000860.1:0-2021 GCA_041578395.1 Acidobacteriota bacterium | reverse complement strand
GTACCTGGACCGGTTCCCGGCCCTCTACCCGCAAACGCGCCATCTCCACCGCGGGCGAGGAGGCCTTGCTCGAGAACTGTGACTCGACCACTGCAAGGGTGGCCGTCAGTCCCGGCTCGAACCCGAGCACGCGCAGCTGGACCGGCAGGGCGTCGTAGGGGACGGCGTCGGGCGGGAAGTCCACCTCGAAGCTCCCGTTGCCCTGCCCGTCCCAGTAGGTGTTGAAATCGAAATCGCTCCGGCCCCGGAAGTTGACCAGCTCCTTGAAGGCGAGGCCGCACCACTCCTGACTGCTGAAGGTCAGCTTCGCCACCCTCCCGCGCTGCCGGTCGAAAAAGACGCTCATCATCTGCCGGTACGGGTAGACGCCGGTCTGATACTGGACCACGAGGTTGAACTTCAGCACCTCCAGCAGCCCCTCGCGCCTCCAGTCGTCGGCCTTCACCAGCAGTTCCGGGTCGTGCCGTTCGGTGACCAGCACGTGCGCCACGTCCCCCGTCGGCCTGGGCTGGCCGTAGCGCTGAATCGTCGCCTGGTAGAGGTTGACCTCGGCCTCGCCCTGGTGCCAGTACGGGTCGTCGAAGCGGGTCAGGTTCGTGTGCCGGAAGAAATCGCCCTGGTCCTCTTCCGCCGTCTGGTTCAGATAGAGCACGGCCGCCACCGCCAGAGCGGACAGCAGCAGACCAGCCAGCACGAAATAACGCATCAGCTCCTGCCTCCAGAGACGACACTACAGCCCACCTCGCCCGGCCCGCAACTCTCCGACCGTTGCAGTTGCCACCGGCAGCCTCCAAAATGAGGGGCCGCCGGGGTCGAATCGCCCGGCGGCACCGAGAACGAGAAGAAAGGAAAGGGAGCCTGCATGACAGCCAAAGACGCCGACAGCCCCCCTCGGATCTCCCCGATCGAACGCTTCCTGGGCGTGGTGGAGCGGATCGGAAACGCCCTGCCGCACCCGGCCACGCTCTTCGCGATCCTGGCCGCCCTGATCGTGTTCCTCTCGTGGCTGTTCAGCCTCTTCGACCTCTCCGTGACGCACCCGGCCACCGGCGAGACGGTGCGGCCCGTCAACCTGCTCTCGGTGACGGGACTGCACATGATCCTGACCGGGATGATCACCAACTTCACCGGCTTCGCCCCGCTGGGGACCGTGCTGGTGGCGATGCTGGGGATCGGCGTGGCGGAAGGGAGCGGCCTGATCGGCACGGCGTTGCGGCTGCTGGTGCTGTCGGCCCCCAAGAAGCTGCTCACCTTCGTGATCGTGATGGCCGGCGTGCTGTCCAACACGGCCAGCGAAGTCGGCTACGTGCTGCTGGTCCCGCTGGCGGCGGTCATCTTCCTGGCGGTGGGGCGCCACCCGATCGCGGGCCTGGCGGCGGCCTTCGCCGGGGTCTCGGGCGGCTACAGCGCCAACCTGCTGCTGGGGACCGTCGACCCGCTGCTGTCGGGCCTGTCGGAGGAAGCGGCCCGCATCATCGATCCGGCCTACACGGTCAACCCCGCCTGCAACTACTACTTCATGTTCGTCTCCACCTTCTTCATCGCGGCCGCCGGCACCTGGGTGACGGAAAAGCTGGTCGTCCCGCGGCTGGGCAAATACAAAGGCGACGCCGAGGCGGAAGAGTTGCGGCCGTTGACGCGCAAAGAAAAGCGCGGGCTCTGGTGGGCCCTGGCGGTGAGCCTGGTGCTGGTGGTGCTGGTGCTGCTGGGCCTGCTCCCGGAAAACGGCTTCCTGCGGGAGCCGGAGACACAGGGGGTGCTCGACTCGCCGTTCATGAAGGGGATCGTGGCCTTCATCTTCATCGCGGCCAGCCTGGCCGGGATCGCCTACGGGCTGGGCGCGCGCACGCTCAGAAACGACGAAGACGTGATGAAGGGGATGGGCAAGGCCATGGAGACGCTGGGCCTCTACATGGTCCTGGTGTTCTTCGCCGCCCAGTTCGTGGCGTTCTTCAACTGGACGAACCTGGGGCTCATCTTCGCGGTGAAGGGCTCGGAGCTCCTGAGGGCCAGCGGTCTGG